>JALOOK010000310.1 GCA_025454445.1 Oscillatoria sp. Prado101
TCTTCTGGGACGGCATCCATCCCACAACCGCCGCCCACAAGCTGTTCGTAGATTTAACTTTTTCAGCGCTGCAAGCCGGCTCGGAAATTCCCGCTGTTTCTGCTTTTGACTTCACTATCCCGCTGGGCGTGTTTGTATTTGGCACCTTGGGAACTGCCGGTTTGATAGTGAAGAGCAAAAAACCCCAATAGTTCCTGAGAGGCGCTGCACCACACCGGCTGATATAGCCAGGACTTACGCAAAGCCTCTATCTGTAGGGTGGGGCTCGCGTTGCGCGTAACCCACCCCACACCACATTGAGTGTCGCTGCGCAAGTCCTGATAGCGTGTCTCAGTTGGATGAACGACGCCCAGAAACCCGGTTTCTTAAAGAAACCGGGTTTCTCAGTACCTCACTAATATGAGAAACGCTATATAGCAATCAACCGTAGAGACGCGACTGAGCGTTCTACAGACAGGGCATTCCCTCCGAACCTCAGGGACATCATCGACAGGCAAGATGCCTGTCCTACAGGGTATATATCCGTAGGTACGGCGTCTCGCCCGCCCTCAATGTCTGGGCCCAATCCCATGCATGCGTGATGCCCAATGCCCTCAGTAGCTATCTTGTCCGGGAACCCCGTCAGTTTCAGACTTGAACAAGTCCTGATTGACAGAGGCGTCGCGGATAGCCTGCCACTGACGGAGGAGTTCAGCACCGCTAAGGTCAGTAGATTTGTAGCGAGCAATCGCCAATTCCAGTTCTTCCAAAGTGCTGAGAGTGGGAACCGTTAAGGTAAGTTCTGACATGGGTAAACCTCTCCTTTTAGGACTCAGACCGCAGTAAAACTCTCTTACCTATAGTGTAGTAAAATTTTTTAGCTTGCTGTATCATATTTAACAATTTTTCAAATAACTGAGGCGTGAGGGCATCAAAACAAATATATAGCACTTGTCATTTAGGTCAGGACATTAATTGCATGGCGCATGGATCGGGGCGCATGGATCGGGGCGCAGAGGGAAGACTCACAGATGCATGCCCAATGCCCAATACGATGATGCGATGATGCCCATTTCCTAACCTAACTGCCTACTGCTATAACAATTAAATTTCCTAATAAAATGGTCTGGCAGCAGGGGCGAGAGCAGTTTATTTATATTTCAATAACGCTCACCACCGCCCCCTAACGCACCGCTATCATGCAAATTAGATACACCACATCTCAAGAGGGCAGCCGCCAACTCTTGATACTCATCGCCCCTTGCGGACTGTCATTAGCTTTGTCAGCCCCGACGCTAACCAGCAGCCGGTCGGGCCCGAAAGCAAGCCCACTCACCTGTTGCGAATGGCTCTCGAAAGACAGCGCCAGCTCACCGGCACGCAAGTCCCACACCTGAATCTTGCCGCTACCAGTAGCACTCGCCAGCAGCTTCCCATCCCGACTGATGGCCAGAGCGCTAATTCCCTCCACCTTGCCATCCAGACTGCGCAGCATATCGCCGCTGTTCAGATTCCACAGCTTAATCGTATTCGACCCACTCCTGAGACTGGCCAAGGTTTGCCCATCCGGACTGATGGCCATCAACTTCATCCCCTCTCCAGAATGATCCGCAGTCGAGAGAGTGCGCTGCACCGCGCCGGTAGCCGCGTCCAGCAGCTGGACATTGCCCCGCCCATCGCTGCCGATCAACAGCTTCCCATCCGGGCTGAAAATCACCGGCCCGAAACCGTCCACCGTCTGTTGCAGTTCGCCGCTGGTTTTATTCCACAGCTTCAGCTTCCTGAAAGCACTCGCCACCGTCTGCCCGTCCGGACTGATGGCCACAAAATTCACCCAGCTGCCGTGCGACAGACTGCGCGTCTGCTTACCGGTAGCCAAATCCCACAGCTTAACCGTCGTGTCCCCACTGCAGCTGGCCAGAGTCTGCCCGTCCGAGCTAATGGCCACAGACCAAACATTGCCCCCGTGTCCAGACAGCGTGCTTTTCAACTGACCGGCACTGAGATCCCACAGCTGAATATCCTTACTGGAGCCAACCGCCAGAGTTTTGCCATCTGGGCTGACAGCCACAGAAAACGCCGGGTTCGACACCCCCGTAAAAGTGTTGAGCAGTTCCGGCTTCTTCTCCAGGGCGCTAGCTGTCACATAGCCGAAGGTGGCAAACAGCTGGCGCAGCTGTGCGAAATACGACTCCCGATCTGTGCCCTGGTAAACTTGCCCCACCAGCTGCCAGCCCTCAGCGTCCTCACCCAGCAAGTGTTTATTCGCCAAATAAGCCGCCAAAACCCCTCTCACCTCTTGATTTTGGCTGCGACGCTCCAAAAAAGTCTGCCACAGCTGTTTGGCTTGTTCGTACACTAACTGAGGATACTGCCTGGTCACATCCACCATCTCACCCTGCCGGTAGTGCCAGATGCGCTTCGGCAACTGAACGTCTTCAGCGGGGATATCCAAAGCGCGGGCAAATCGCTCATCCTTGCTTTCAAACTCTGGGATGCCATCCCCCTCCACATCTTTGACCTGGTAGCCTACATTCCCCCAAAACTGTTCGATGAACGTATATTTGTTGAGGAGCGGCAAATAGTCATAAATCAAAGAATACGAACAGCAACCATCGCTGTTTTTGCCTGTCGCCAAATCCAGAATCACTTCCGGTTCCCGATCGGCATCAATATCCCGCACCACCAGATTTAACAGCCGGCCTTCTGACACCCGCTGCGCCTCCCCAATCGGGCTGTCTGCTTGTCTCCGCGCTGACAGCAGCACCGGCTCGTCAATCAGCGTTTTCCCCCCCCGGAGGATTTTCAAACGCCAGTTGCTGCCCGTGTCGCTACCCTGTTTTATCTGATAAGAAAATTCTGTCCGCACATTGCCGGTTTCAACTGCCTGTATCTTTGTTGTTACTGTCGGCTCTGCCGGTGCTGCCGGTGTTGCCGGTGTTGCCGGTGCCGGTGTTGCCGGTGCCGGTGCTGCCGGTGCCGGTGTTGCCGGTGTTGCCGGTGCCGGTGTTGCCGGTGCCGGTGTTGCCGGTGCCGGTGTTGCCGGTGTTGCCGGTGCCGGTGCCGGTGCTGCTGCGGCTGGCTTTGGCGCGGAGGGCGCTGCTGCGGAGGGCGCTGCTGCGGCTGGCTTTGGCTGTGTCGGCGCTGCTGCGGAGGGTGCTGGAGTTGGCGGTTTCACCCCAGCAATATACTGCGCCGGAACCAAAGCCTTCTGTCCGGGTTTGAGCAGCGCTTGACAGAGAAACGCCGCCACTTCTGCCCGAGTCGCTGCTTGACCTGCATTAAACTGCTTGGGATTGGGATAATTAACCACCAGACCTTTTTCTGTAGCGGCGGCTACTGCCTGCTCTGCTGCACTGGGAATGCTAGCCGCATCCTCATAAACCGCCTGCAAAGTTTCGCTGACCGGCTTGCTCGGCGAATACTTCAAACCATTCACCAAACCCTGCACCACTTGCAAGCGAGAGATAGGTTTATTCGGATTAAATATTTCCAGGGAATAACTGGATATAAAACCCGCACGATAGCTGCGCTCAATAGCCGCAGCCGCCGAGTAATCCGTGGGTATATCCGCAAATCTGATCGCCTCGCGTATCGGTGCCGCATTCGGGAAAGCCTTGTCAATGATCACTGCAAACTCTCCCCGCTTCACCGGTTTAGAAGGGCGGAAAGTGCCATCCTCGAAGGCGCTGATAATCTGTTTGGAAGCCAGCTGCTCTGCGCAGGCTTGCGCCCAGTGGCCTTGCATATCGTTAAACCTCGCTTGAGCGAGTGCCGGTGGTGTCAGCGCCCAAGGCATAACTGCGCCAGCGGCTACCAGCCATGCTGCCGGCAAGACAAATTCAGACTGCCAGTTGTGCGCGTTTAGCATAAAAATCAACTAGGGAGTAAAGATAAAAATTAGAGCTCATAGTAAGCGTGCAACTAAAGGTAGCATCAAGAGTTGTGCCTGCGAAGCCGAAATAAATCCAATAATCATTTCAGAAGGCGACAGCAGAGGCATATTTTTAGGCCAAGCAATCCCGACAACGGTATTAAAACAATTTTACTGCGGCGCTCTGCTGTGCTCAACAGCAAAAACTTGCCGGCGGTTCCCCTCACTCCTCCCCTCTCACATCTCCCCTCTCCCCCGTCCGCTTGTGAGTGGCCAATCCCCCCGCAAACGCCCCCAAAATACTTCCCACCCACAAACCCGCAGTGCTGCCTCGCCAAAGCGCCGCAGACGTCACCACCACCGTGCAGACAGATTCAAATACCCACGGCACCCCTTGACACTGGCCCCTGCGAGAAGCCTGGGTGATTTGCCCACCCAGGTACGCCCCAGACAGTCCCGACACCACCGCCAAAAAACTGCTTTCCCAGCATTCGCCTCACCCTCACCTCCCCCACATCCGCTTAATCGCTATATTAACAACCTCCCCTCTTCCCTTGGCGTCCTTGGCTGGCTGAGCGGTTTTTTCCCAAAACCAATCACCCGGTATTGCGCATACCGGCAGCGATGCCATTAATAGTCAGCAGAGCCCCGCGCAGCAATTCCGCCTTACTGTAGCGGGAGTGGATCACCCCTGGCACAGCACTGCTGCCGTGCTGGCGCAAGCGTTTCAGCAGAGAGACTTGCAGCAAACCGAGAGGGACAATAGTGCCATTGCGGAGCTGCACCGAGCGCTGGAGGACAGGATCGCCATCCAGCAAGCGCTTGTGGCCAGTGATAGCCATAACCAAATCGCGCGTCAGGTTGTACTCGCTGGCAATTTGCTCAAACAGAGACTCCAAGCGCTCCCGATCAGCAGGTTTAGCCAATTCCCGCACATAGTGGTGGGCGATTTCCATGTCCACTTTCGCCAGAGTCATTTCCACCTTAGAAATCACCATCCGGAAGAAAGGCCACTTGAAATAGAAATAGCGAAGCAGTTTCATATGTTCTTCCGGCTGTTCGTCCCAGAAAGTTTGCACAGCAGTGCCCACGCCGTACCAAGACGGGAGCAGGAAGCGAGTTTGCGTCCAGCTGAACACCCAAGGAATGGCCCGCAGAGTGCCCAAATCCTTCTTGCCGGTGCGGCGGCGAGCCGGTCGAGAAGAGATTTGCAGCTGGCTGATTTCATCAATCGGCGTCACTTGGTGGAAAAATTCAATAAAATCCGGCTGCTCGTAAATCAGGGCGCGGTAGTGAGACCGGGAGCGGTCCGCCAGCTCCTCCATGATTTCGTTCCAGGGCTGGATGTCGTCAAAGCCGGTGCCGAGCAAGCTCGATTGAATCACAGCAGTGGCGATATTTTCCAGATTGTAGATCGCCAAATCCGGCAGCGTGTACTTGGACGCCAGCACTTCCCCCTGTTCGGTAATCTTAATCCGCCCGTTGACGCTCTGAGAGGGTTGAGCCAGGATCGCCTCATGGGCTGGGCCACCCCCGCGCCCCACAGAACCCCCGCGCCCGTGGAAGATGCGCAATTCCACCCCATACTGCTCAGCCATTTTTTGCAGAGCTTTCTGAGCTTTATGGATTTCCCAGTTACTGCTGAGGAAACCCGAATCCTTGTTGCTGTCGGAATAGCCCAGCATCACCTCCTGCAAAGACTGCGCTGGACCGGCATTGCCCCCGCGATCGAGAGTGCAAGAGATCCCCTGCATCTTGGCATAGCCGCCGGCGAGCATAGCGCGATAGAAAGGCAGCTCAAACAAACTTTGCATCACCGACGGTGCGTTTTTCAGGTCCTCCACCGTTTCAAACAGCGGAACCACCTGGATAGTGCAAACGCCCGTAGCGGGGTCATAGAGGCCGGCTTCTTTGGCCAGCAGCAGCACTTCCAGCAAGTCGCTGGCATCGTGGCTCATGCTGATGATGTAAGTTTGGCATATTTCCTGGCCAAACTCTTGCTGCATAGCTCGCACGATGCGGAAAGTTTCGATCGTCTCGCGGGTTTTTTCGGAAAAAGGCAGTTCCCCCGGAATCAGCGGGCGTCGAGTTTTCAGTTCAGTAGCCAGCCACAGGCATCGAGTCGCTTCCGACAGTTCCCTGTAAGGAAGGTGCAAAACTTGCAGGTATTC
>JALOOK010000311.1 GCA_025454445.1 Oscillatoria sp. Prado101
GGGTTTCTTTGAGAAACCCGGTTTCTAGGCTCTCACAACTCAAATAGAAACGCGCTTATCAGGTAGTGCGAGAGGAAAGTCAGCGATGAAAGCAGTGGTGATGACAGCAGCCGGCAACCCCGATGTCCTGCAAGTGCGGGAGGTGCCGGTGCCGGCGATTGAAAAAGATACAGAAATATTGGTGCGCTTGCGGGCTGCCGGTGTTAACCCGATTGACACGAAATTGCGCAAGCGGGGCACTTTTTACCCGGAGAAGACGCCGGCGGTTTTGGGGTGCGACGGAGCCGGTGTGGTGGAAGCTACCGGCTCTGGGGTGACGAAGTTTCGCACTGGGGATGAGGTGTATTTCTGCAATGGGGGGCTGGGGGGACCGGCTGGGAATTATGCTGAATTCGCGGTTGTGGATGAGCGCTTTGTGGCGAGAAAACCGGCTTCTCTGAGTTTTGCGGAAGCTGCAGCTGCGCCCCTGGTGCTGATTACGGCTTGGGAGTCTCTCTATGACAGGGGAAGGCTGCAAGCTGGGCAAAAGGTGCTGGTTCATGCGGGTGCCGGTGGGGTTGGCCATGTGGCGGTTCAGCTGGCAAAATTGCAGGGTGCTGAGGTTTGTGCGACGGTTGGTTCGCAGGAAAAAGCTGAGTTTGTCCGCCAGTTGGGTGCGGAAAAGCCGATTTTGTACAAGGAAATGGATTTCGCACAAGCTGTTTTGGACTGGACTGGCGGGGAGGGGGTAGACTTGGGATTTGACACGGTGGGGGGAGAAACTTTTTACAAAACTGTGCCAGCAGTGCGGGTTTATGGGGATTTGGTGACGATTTTAGAGCCTGAGCCTGATAAGGGAAATTTGAAGGCGGCTCGATTGCGCAATCTGCGCATCAGTCTGGAACTGATGCTGACTCCGATGCTGCAAGGTCTGGTAGAATACCAGCAGGAGCAGGCAAAAATTCTGCAACAGTGCGCCCGGATGATTGATGAGGGCCGGTTGAAGATTCACTTGAGCAAAATCTTCCCTTTGGCAGAGGCAGCCGAGGCTCACCGGCTGCTAGAAACTGGTTCGGTGACGGGTAAAATTGCTCTGATTATCTAGGTTTCCGACTCGCTGACTGGGAAGCGTCGAGAAATAGGGTGCGTTCCCCAGAACGCTGTCAAATAGCTGGGCGATGATGGCTGTACCTACTGCTATCAACCGCAATTAGCAGCAGGGGTTGAGCGGGTAGCGTTCCTTCTCTGCCCCTCTGCTATAGCAATAGACAGCTCAGTAATGGACACGCTCGATACGAAATATAGGCGTAGGGCTGATCAGCAGCAATTTGGCGAGAGTTCCGGGGCACTCGCCTCAGCAGACACTATCGAAATTGGCGGACAAGCCTGTACACTGTCTATGTCCATCTATATCACAGAGCGCAAGCCGGTCGAAGAACAACTGCGCCAAGGCGAGGAACAATTCCGCTTGTTGGTTGAGGGAGTGAAAGACTGTGCCATTATTATGCTTTCCCCCAGCGGACATACAGTCAGCTGGAATACAGGCGCTGAGCTTCTTACCGGCTATTGCGCCGAAGAAATAATTGGCCAGCACTTTTCCCGCTTTTATCCGGGGGAGGAGGTTGCGCAAGGCAAGCCAGAACTAGCGCTGCTTTTGGCTGCTGAGAGCGGTCAGTTTGAAGAGGAGGGCTGGCGGTTGCGCAAGGACGGGTCAGGGTTCTGGGCTAGTGTTGCGATTACAGCCTTGCCAGACTCTGACGGGAATTTGCGCGGCTTTGCGTTAGTGACGCGGGAGATCACAGAGCGCAAACAGGCTCAGGAGGCATTGCAACAAGCTTTGCAAGATTTGGAAATTCAAGTCGAGGAGCGGACAGCCCAACTGAGGCGGGCGAATCAGGAGTTGCTCTTGGAGATTGCTGAGCGCCAGCAGGCTGAGGCGGCTTTGGCTAAAAGCGAAGCGCGATTGCGGGCGCTGATTGAGAACTCATCTGACCTGATTGCGATTCTGGAAGCGGACGGGAAGATTCGCTTCCAAAGCCCCGCTATCGAGCGGATGTTGGGTTATCAACCTGAATCAAGGGCTGGCCACAATGTCCTCGATATTATCCACCCGGAGGATGCGCCCGCTGTCCGCTCTTTCTTTATGGAAAGACTCCAGCAGCCCGGTATTAAAGGTGTTATTGAGTATCGGGTACGTCATGCGAACGGGTCTTGGGTGCGTATAGAATCTGTCGCTAACAATCTGCTTGAGGAGCCAAGCATTCAAGGGATTGTTGTCAATTCTCGTGATGTTACAGAGCGCCAGATAGCCGAGGAGCAAGTTGTTTTTCAAGCGGAACTATTGAACCAGGTTCGTAACGCTGTGATCGCTACAGACTTGCGGGGATATATCACATACTGTAATCTGTTTGCTGAGCGGCTTTACCAGTGGAAATCTGAAGATGTATCAGGCAAAAATATTGTTGATGTGATCTTTCCCATGCAGCACAGAGAACTTGCCATAAAAATATTGGCGAGTCGGGAAATCGCTGGTTACTGGGAGGGGGATTGCACTGTCTGCCGCCAGGATGGTAGCACTTTTACCGCACATTTAGTGGATACGATAATTAAGGACGATCTGGGGAACCCCAAAGGGTTTGTGGGTGTGAGTGAAGACATCACTGAGCGGGTGCGGGCGCAAGAGGCAAGCAAGCAAAGTGAAGCGCTGCTGCGAAATATCTTAGACACTCTGCCGGTGGGCGTTTGGATTGCGGACGGGCAGGGTCAAATCTTGCAAAACAATCCCGCCAGCGAGCAAATCTGGGGCGGTGCCCGCTATGTTGGGATTGACCGGTATGATCAATATAAAGGTTGGTGGGCGGATACGGGCGAGCGGATAGCGGCGCATGAATGGGCGCTCGCCCGCGCTCTCACGAAAGGAGAAATTTATTTAAATGAAGTAATTAAGATCGAGGCTTTTGACGGAACGATAAAAACGATTTTAAATTCGGGTGTTCCTCTGCGAAATGAACAGCAAGAAATTATCGGGGCGATTGCTGTCAATCAGGACATCACCGATTACATGCGGGTGGAGGGGGCGCTGCGCGAGAGTGAGCAACTCTACCGGCTGATAGCAGAGAATACTACGGATTTGATTTCCATACACAGCCCAGACGGGGTTTATCTGTACGCCTCACCGGCTTGCCGCAGACTGCTTGGATATCAGCCTGAAGAGTTGCTCGGACATTCGGTGGAGGAGTTTTTGCACCCAAAAGAAGCGGCTGCATTTAAACAAACTTTGCAGGCAGTGGGCAATTTGCCAGACACTTACACGCTTTCGCTCCGACACCGCCGCCAGGATGGCAGTTACATCTGGTTTGAAACCACCTACCGTCAAGTCCGCCACCCGGAGCGCCCCGACGAGATCGAAATTATCGAGGTTTCGCGGGATATCACCGAGCGCAAGCAGGCGGAAGCGGAAATTTGCGCTCTCAATGCGGAACTGGAGGAGCGGGTGATTGCGCGGACTGCAGAGTTGCAGCGTGCTAATGAAGAGTTGCAGCGGGAAGTCACCTACCGCGTGCGAGCTGAAGAGCAAATCAAGTTTCAGGTTAATGTTTTGTCTCAGGTGAGCGATGCAGTGGTGGCGATTGACCGTCAGAACCGCATTATTTATTGGAATGCCGGTGCGGAACGGTTATATGGTTGCAACTCAGCTGAGGTGCAGGGCCGGCCCATAGGAGAAGCCTATCAGTATCGCTGGCTCAAGCCCTCGGATGAAATTGCCGCTGTGGAGGCTTTGGCGACTACCGGCTCTTGGCATGGAGAAGTTATTCACATCACGAATAACGCTGAAGAAATCTATGTCGATATTTCCACGAGAGTTCTCAAGGATGAGAAAGGATTTCCTGTGGGATTTCTGGCGGTGAGCCGCGATATGAGGGATCGCAAACGGGCGAAGGAGGCTCTGGAACGGCTCAGCCATCAAAACGAATTAATTTTAAACTCTGCCGGTGAAGGAATCTGCGGGCTAGACCGGCATGGCAAAATCACGTTTGCCAATCCGGCGGCTGCTAGAATGCTTTGCTGTGAGGTGCGAGAACTAATTAACCAACCTTTGCAGACTGTCGCTCATTTCTCGCCAGCTGACGGTACTAGCCCTTCGCTGACAGTAAGTCCTCTTTGCGGTGCGCAGATGTTTGAGGGAGCGTCTCTGGAGGATGTGAGCCCCCAGGTTGTCAGGGAAGAGGTGTTTTGTCGCCGCGACGGTTCGAGTGTGCCGGTGGAGTGCGTCTGCACCCCGATTCAAGAACAGGGCGAACTCGTGGGCGCAGTTGTCACTTTTAAGGATATTAGCGAGCGCAAAGCGGTGGAGCGGATGAAGCAGGAGTTTGTCTCGACGGTGAGCCACGAACTGCGCACGCCTCTGACTTCGATGCGCGGTGCTCTCGGTCTGCTGGCTAGCGGTTTGCTGGTTTCCCAACCGCAAAAAGCCCAGCGCATGCTGGAAATTGCCCTCTCCAACACTGACCGCTTGGTGAGACTGATCAATGATATCCTCGATTTTGAACGCATTGAGTCGGGCAAGATCGCTATGGACAAAAAGACCTGTAACGTCGCCGACTTGATGGTGCAGGCTGCAGAAACGATGCAGCCTATGGCGCAGAAGGCGGGCGTCACCCTGTCTGTGGTGCCGGTTTTCGGGCACTCGCAAGGCATTCCCCTAGAGGCTGACCCCGACCGCATCCTGCAAACCTTGACAAATTTGCTGAGTAATGCTATCAAGTTTTCTCCCGCCGGGTCTACGGTTTGGCTGACTGGGGAGATACGGGAGGAGGGAGCGGCTAATAGGGATTGTCAAGGTGCGCCCCCGGATAAAAACAGTTTAATTCATTCCTGTGCCGGTTGTCCGTGCGTGCTGATCGCGGTGAGAGACCAAGGGCGGGGCATCCCTGCTGATAAGCTGGAGAGTATATTTGAGCGCTTTCAGCAGGTGGATGCCTCGGATTCGCGGGATAAGGGGGGCACCGGCCTGGGGCTGGCCATTTGCCGCACGATTGTGCAGCAGCACGGAGGGCGGATCTGGGCGGAGAGTGTGCTGGGTGAGGGCAGCACTTTCTACGTCAGCTTGCCGGTGAGAGAATAGGGAGAGAGGGGAAGAGGGCGACGATTCTCCCATGCGATGATGCCCCATGCCCCACGCCGACTTCAATAAATCTTCGCTTCCAAAGACTTGAGGAACTCGGTATTGACGCCCGACTCGCGGGTAAGGGCAATTTTGCCGGTGCGGGCAATCTCGCGAATGCCAAATTTATTGAGCACCTGCACAAAGGCCACCATTTTGCCCGGATCGCCCACCACTTCGATGGTCACCGATTCTTCCGAGACATCCACCACCCGCGCCCTGAAAATCTGGGCTAGTTCAATAATCTCTGAGCGGTTGGCGCTGGTGGCGTTGACCTTCAGCAGCATTAACTCGCGCTCCACGCAGGGAGTTTCCGTGATGTCCTGCACTTTGAGGACGTTAATCAGCTTGTACAGCTGCTTGGTGAGTTGCTCGATCACCCGGTCATCCCCGGGCACGACCATTGTAATCCGAGAGATGCCCACTTGCTCCGCAGGGCCAACTGCTAGGCTCTCAATGTTAAAGCCCCGACGGGCAAACAGACCGGCGATCCGGGCGAGGACGCCTGCTTCGTCTTCAACTAGAACAGAAAGGGTGTGTTTCATGGCTTGCACCAAAAGTTGCCGGTTCCGTGAGCGGCTCGGCTTTCGACCGGCATAGGGTTATCTAAGGCTTAATTTTATCTTTAATAACCGGACTTTCAGAAGTTTATAACCATATTATAATGTTTATTCGCCAAAATAAAAATTATAGCAGTAGCCTTTGGGCTAAAGCCCAACTACGAACCTTTGGGCTAAAGCCCAACTACGAACTTTTGGGCTAAAGCCCAACTACGAACCTTTGGGCTAAAGCCCAACTACGAACCTTTGGGCTAAAGCCCAACTACGAACCTTTGGGCTAAAGCCCAACTAC
>JALOOK010000312.1 GCA_025454445.1 Oscillatoria sp. Prado101
AAACCGGCTGGAATCGCGGCACCGGCAGTGGCTGGAGCGCTATAATGCTGCTATCGTCGAAAAGCTGGCTCCCGCACTAGAATCAGAAGAAGCGGACTGGTTGAAAGAAGCTTGCAGCTTTTAAGCCTGCCGGCACGCGCGGGGTTGAGAAACCGGGTTTCTTAAAGAAACCCGGTTTCTCAAGAGGAGCGAGATTTTCCCGAGAAAACAAACCTGGTTTCTGCGCGGGGTTCAGAAACCGGGTTTCTCAATTTAAACGAGAGTTAGCAATGAATTTTTGTAGCGATAATGTCACCGGCGCTGCGCCGGAAATCATGGCAGCACTGATTGCGGCGAATACCGGCGCAGCCATGCCTTACGGAAATGATGAGTGCACGGAGCGACTGCAAGCCAAATTTTCGGAACTGTTCGAGACAGAAGTGACGGTTTTTCCTGTCGCAACCGGCTCTGCAGCAAACGCCCTTTGTTTGTCGGTGATGACACCGCCTTTCGGTGCGATTTACTGCCATGCGGAATCGCATATCAACCTCGATGAGTGCGGTGCGCCGGAATTTTACACCGGCGGGGCGAAGTTGGTGGCGCTTCCTGGCGCTGGCGGCAAAATTGACGCCGCTGATTTGGAGCGGGCGCTCAAGAAAGCCGGTGCCGGTGTCGTGCATCACGTTCAGCCGGCTGCTGTGAGTTTAACACAAGCTACCGAAGCCGGCACGGTTTACAGCCCTGAGGAAATCCACCAAATTGCTGGAGTAGCTCGCGCTCACAACTTGAGGCTGCATATTGACGGCGCTCGCTTCGCCAATGCTGTTGCCAGTTTGGGGTGCGCTCCCGCAGACATCACTTGGCGTGCCGGTGTTGACGCGCTGTCTTTTGGAGCGACGAAAAACGGCGCGATGGCGGCGGAAGCCGTCGTGTTTTTCAACCGCGACTTAGTGGGGACATTCGCCTACCGGCGCAAGCGCAGCGGGCATTTATTTTCCAAAATGCGGTTTCTGTCGGCGCAGCTAGAAGCTTACATTGCGGACGATATGTGGCTGAATAACGCCCGTCACGCCAATCAAATGGCAGCCCATCTATCAGCGGGAATCGCCAAACTTCCGGGAGCGAAACTCTGCCAGCCGGTGGAAGCCAACGAAATCTTCATTCACCTGCCAGAAGCTGTTATTGAAGGGCTGATCGCCGAGGGGTTCCGGTTTTACCGCTGGGAGGGAGAAGGCTCAACTCTGCTGCGGATCGTCACTGCTTTCAATACGAAGAAAGAAGATGTCGCCGCTTTTCTAGAGGCGGCTGATCGTTACGCATCTGCCACTGCTGGCAACAGCCTCTTATTTAAACCGCAGATGAACGCAGATGAACGCGGATAGATATTGGCTTGATCTGCGTTGATCTGCGTTGCTCTGCGGTTAGCACTTTTAAGTTTATGAACTCGCCAACATTTAAAGCTTTCCTCGTCACCCAGACAGAGAGCGGTCAGTTTCACACCGGCATTGCAGATAAAACCTGGGACGATCTCCCCGCCGGTGATGTTTTAATTCGGGTTCACTACTCATCTTTGAACTACAAAGACGCCCTCTCAGCCACCGGGCAACCCGGAGTCACCAAAAAGTTCCCCCACGTTCCGGGAATCGATGCCGCCGGCACCGTTGTCAGCAGTGCGTCACACCAGTTTCACGAAAATCAAAAGGTGATTGTCACCGGCTTCGATTTGGGAATGAACACTTGGGGCGGATTTGCCGAATACATTCGCGTTCCTGCTGAGTGGGTGGTGCCCCTTCCCCAGGGGCTAACGCTCAGGGAAAGCATGATTTTCGGAACTGCCGGTTTGACTGCAGCGCTCTGTACCGAAGCCCTAGAGCAAAACAGCATTACTCCCAAAGCTGGAGAGATTTTGGTAACGGGTGCCACGGGGGGAGTGGGCAGCATGGCTGTTTCTATTCTAGCAAAATTAGGCTATTCAGTAGCAGCCGTAACCGGAAAAAAATCACAGCATTCCTACCTGATGTCGCTGGGAGCGTCCTCAGTCCTATCCAGGGAGGAAGTGGATGATCAGAGCGGCAAACCGCTGCTGAAAGAGCGGTGGGCTGGAGCCATCGATAGTGTGGGAGGGAATATCTTAGCGACGGCGGTCAAAAGCGCAAAATATAGCGGATGTGTCGCAGCCTGCGGTTTGGTGAGCGGGGCGGACTTAGTGACGACTGTTTACCCTTTCATCCTGCGGGGCGTGCGCCTAATCGGCATCGATTCCGCTAAATGTCCGGTATCAAAGCGCTTGCCAATCTGGGAAAAGCTAGCGCGGGATTGGAAACCTGCCGTTTTGGAGAAGATGGTAACTGCTATCACCCTGGAGGAGTTACCGGAAAAGATTGACGCCATCCTCAAAGGAGAGACTGTGGGGCGCGTGTTGGTTGCGCTTGCTGGATGAGCCATTGAGAAACCCGGTTTCTTAAAGAAACCGGGTTTCTGGCAGGCAGTTAAAATTGTTATAATTAGAGTGTGGCGCTCATTTACGAAAATGAACCTGGAAGAGTACATCGAATCCAAACGAAACGCCAAAAAGAGAATCCCTTCCGAGATTCGGGAGCGGTGGAACAGCCGCATCCTCACTCGGGGATTGCACGAGATGGGTGAGGCGGGAGCAATCCAATATCTGGCGGATTACGGCAAGGGCATTGGTGCGCCCAAAGTTGTCAGCTTGGCGCTGTGCGCGGAATCAGAAGGCTATCCGGAAATGGCGCAGGGATTTTGGCGCAAAGCCTTTGAGCTGGAAACAGGGCAGAAAACACCGCTCCCAGAGATATCTGCCGGCGAAACTCCGCGCCAATCCGCAAAGAAAACCTCCGCCGCAACCCCACTGCCAATTCTCGTCCCGGAATTGCCGGCTCACTTGCAGCCTGGGCGCATTGTTACAATGCAGCCGGTGGACGCCCCCTACGACCGCTCGCACTACATTGAAAATCCCGACTTCTGGGGTCAGCCAAAACGCGACGGGCACAGACTGGTTGTGATTGCCACCCCAACCCAGATTTACTACCAGTCACGCTCCACAAGGCTGCGAGAGCAACCCTCTATTGAAATCAACCAGGCGCTCCTGAGTGCTGCGAATCAATGGGGAGTATTTATCTTAGATGGGGAGCTGTACTATCGCTCCGCAAGTGGTAGCGAACACCGCACCGGCGCTCAAGCCGCAACCGCCAACATCGCCCTGGGAAAAGCCATGATTCAACCTGTGCCGGTGTGCGCCATATTCAAAGCTTTATTTCTCGAACGGGATTTGGCAGCAGAGCCAGAAGCAGCCCGAATTGAAGCCGGCGCTAAAATTGGGGAGACACTCCCTTCCTCGCTGTTTGAAGTTGTGCCAACAGCCCGCACAGCAGAAGAAAAGGCAGCCCTGGCGCTCAAACAGCAGTCCGAGGAGCGAGAGGGGGAAATCTGGCTGCGGCGCGACTGCACTTATACAGGCGGTAAAGACAGCCGGAACTGTCCGATGGTGCGGACAAAATACAGCCTGGAACTCGACCTGCTGATTGCGGAGTTAATCCCAACCGACTCAGCCTACCGCCCCTTCCACTCCATTATAGTGGCGCAAGAAATTGAAGGGAGATTACTGCCCAGGGGTTCAGTCGGAACTGGGTTTAGCCTCGCCGATATGCGGGAAATCGCCCGCCGTCACGCCGGCAATCCGGGCGGTGTTAAAATAACAGTGAGAGCGCAAGGGCTGACCGAGAGCGGAAAATTGTTGCATGGGCGATTTCTTGGCTTCTGCGAGGAGAGCGATACCCTCTAGGGAAAGCATCGCCTTTTCAGAGCGTGGGCGAACCTCCATTCGCCCCGACCGTGCGGCAACTCCCCCTGACTGTTACGGCTCCCCTCACTGCCAGCGCCTGCTCCGCACAGATACATTGAATCAAGGAAGCGCACAAAAGTTTACAGCCCGGATTTTTGTGACTCTCCTGCGGGTTCCTTTGTGGGGGGACTGAGAAGCAGGCATCCGGCTCTCAGCTCCCCTAAAATAGTATAATAGGAATTAGCCATGTTTGAACGGTTTACGGATAAAGCCATCAACGTGATTCTGCTCTCGCAAGAAGAAGCCCGTCGCTTGGGGCACAACTTCGTGGGAACAGAGCAAATCCTCTTAGGTATAATTGGCGAAGGAACCAGCAACGCCGCGCGAGTGCTGAGCGAGCGGGGAGTCAACCTGAGAAAGGCGCGGCTTGAAGTAGAAAAAATCATTGGCAGGGGTGCCGGCACCGCCCGCGCCCAAATTCCTTTCACTCCCCGCGCCAAGAACATTTTCGAGCTGTCCTTGCAAGAAGCAAGCCAGCGCGGGCATAACTTCGTCGCCCCCGAACATCTCCTGCTGGCGCTGCTTCAGGATGCCAAAGGCGTCGCAGCAAAAGTGCTGGAAAACTTCGGCGCAGACACGGAGAAAGTGCGGGAGCAGCTGATTGAGAAACTCCCAGAAGTCTTGGCGGTTCCAGCTGCCGCAAGCAGCAGCAGCAGCAACATTAACAGCCGCCCCCCCATACCCACCCTCGATGAATTTGGCACCAATCTCACAAAATTGGCAGCCGAGGGCAAACTTGACCCCGTTGTCGGACGCGAGACGGAAATTGAGCGGGTAATTCAAATTCTGTGCCGGCGCACCAAAAACAATCCGGTGTTAATTGGGGAGCCCGGCGTGGGCAAAACCGCCATTGCTGAAGGTTTAGCCCAGCGCATTGCTAGTACCAACATTCCCGAAATACTCGAAGACAAGCAAGTGATATCCCTGGATATGGTAGCGCTACTCGCCGGCACAAAGTTGCGCGGTGAATTCGAGGAGCGCCTCAAGGCAATTGTCGAGGAAATCCGCGCTGCCGGCAACATCATCCTGGCGATAGATGAAATCCACACCCTGATCGGTGCCGGTGGGGCAGAAGGGGGGATGGATGCCGCCAACATGCTCAAACCGGCACTCGCCAGAGGCGAATTGCAGTGTCTCGGCGCAACCACCCTCGACGAGTACCGGAAGCACATCGAGCGAGACGCCGCCCTAGAGCGCCGCTTCCAGCCGGTGAAAATAGGCGAGCCCAGCGTTGAAGAAACCATTGAAATTCTCAAAGGTTTGCGCTCAACCTACGAGCGGCACCACAAAATCCAAATCTCCGACGACGCCCTCGAATCTGCTGCTAAACTCTCAGCCCAGTACATTGCCGACCGCTTCTTACCCGACAAAGCAATTGACCTGATTGACGAAGCAGGCTCTCGCCTCCGCCTGCGGAATTTCCAAGTGCCACCGGCAGTCAAGAAACTGAAGCGAGAACTCGCCAAAGTCACCCAGCAAAAAGAAGAAGCCGCCCGCGAGCAAGACTTTGAAAAAGCCGCCTATTTGCGCGACCGAGAGCGACAAATTAAAGCTGAGCTTGAAGCCGGCGCTCACAACCAGCAAACCGCAGAACCCCCCACCGTCACCTCAGAAGACATCGCCCAAATTGTTGCCAGCTGGACAGGCGTGCCGGTGAGCAAGCTAACAGAATCCGAATCTGAAATGCTCCTGCACCTGGAAGACACCCTGCACCGGCGTCTCATTGGCCAGCAAGAAGCAGTCAAAGCCGTTTCTCGCGCCATTCGCCGAGCCCGAGTTGGCTTGAAAAACCCCAACCTGCCGATCGCCAGCTTCCTCTTTTCTGGCCCCACAGGCGTCGGCAAAACCGAACTAGCCAAAGCAATATCCGCCTATTTCTTCGGTTCCGAAGAAGCCATGATTCGGCTCGACATGTCCGAATTCATGGAGCGCCACACCGTCTCCAAACTCACCGGCTCCCCTCCCGGATTCGTGGGTTATGAAGAAGGCGGGCAGCTAACAGAAGCCGTGCGCCGGCGTCCTTACACCGTAGTGCTGCTCGACGAAATCGAAAAAGCCCACCCCGACGTCTTCAACATGCTCCTGCAAATCCTTGAAGACGGACGCCTCACTGATGCCAAAGGCCGCACCGTCAGCTTCAAAAATACGCTG
>JALOOK010000313.1 GCA_025454445.1 Oscillatoria sp. Prado101
GGTTGCGGTCTTCCAGCTGCGCCACCGCCGCTAAAATCGCTTGTTTGTCCGTTTCTGTCGCCAGCAGTCCGCGATTTTTGCCGGCAATCGCTTCTAACAGTGCAGCTTTTCCAATCATATCAATTTTAGATGCAAGGATTTTGGATTCAAGGATTTTAAATTTTGGATTTGGGATTTTCCCCTTCCAGAAACCCGGTTTCTGGGACAAACCGGGTTTCTTAACCGGGCTTCTAGAAACCCGGTTTCGTAGGAGTTACCGGGTTTCTTAACCGGGCTTCCAGAAACCCGGTTTCGTAGGAGTTACCGGGTTTCTTAACCATCACCCCAAATTATTGCAGCCGCAGGATATCAAATTTTATCAGATACACCAGAGAGCGGGACAGAGAAGCAACTGCTCTTGCGTCTGAACCGGCAAAGCGGCGGAGGATTTCCCCAACAGACAAAGGCCCCTCTGTGGCAATTGTGGCTAAAATCCGGTCTAGGGTAGCCGCCGCCACTCGCTTACCGCTGCCAAAATTGGCAATCCAAATGGTGCGCAGCTGATTCAGGCTAGCCGGTGCGGCCATTGGGCCCAAGCCGATAGCCATCTCGCCGGTCAGCTGGGCTGTGGGGTAGTGGCCAAACAGCCGGAAAGGATCGTCGCACAGGGGATAGGGGGGCGCACCGGCAGCCACGCGGACGGACTCCGGCGCACTGGCGCGAACCGCTGCCATTTCGGCCCACAGCTGCTCGTAAGCGGCAATCACAACTTTCCAGTCGTAGACTTCTCTCGCCCTCGCGCGGCCATTTTCGCCCATGCGCTGTCTCAGCCCGTCATTACTAATTAAGGTTGACAGCGCTCTCGCGCAAGCGTCCACATCGACAGCCGTCACCATCGCCGCATGGCCAATATAAGTGCTGTAATTCAAGCTGTCATTAATATAACTCCATACTAGATCGAGGGCGGATGCCGGTGGGGGCGTCAGGGTGGGAATGTTAAAGCCGTCGATTTCGTGGCGCACAGACTCCTGATACCCGTCCCAGTCCGAGACGACCGCCGGCAGTCCAGCCGCCATCGCTTCAATCGGCGTCAGCCCAAAGGTTTCTTGGATATTGTCCGACAGAGAGATAAAAATATCTGCCGCATGCCAGATGCTGGAACGAATTTCTGGCTCGCGCCCGTCGGCAAAAATCGCACGCACAGACGGGCAGAAGACCTTAGGGGTATTTTTGAAGTCCTGCTCATCTCTGGCGTCCTCAAACCAGCCGGCTTGGATCAGGTGAACTTTAGCGCCGGTGGATTGGGCAGCCCGTTCCAGTGCCAGATACATGGGAACCGGATGCGCTTTGGCAGAGAAAATTAATCGCCCCACGAACAAAACAGCGATGTCACCGTCGGGAATGCCGAATTTTTGGCGGAGCCGGTTGCGGGTGTCTTTTGCCTGCTGTCCTCCCTGGAAGGCATCACAATCGACGCCCAGGGGAATAACCGGCAGCATCAGCGAGGGTTTGGGCGCAGCGCCCGGTAGCGCAGGCGTCCCGCCGGTGATGCGCTGCGCCAGATACTCAGCCCAAGTTCCCAGCAGGCGCTCCACCGCCGTTTTCACCGCCGCTGAGGTGCAGATCAGGGCGTCCCAAGGCTGCACCGGCGCAACCAGCAAGTCGCCAATCGCTTGCAGAACGCCCTTGCTGGCGATCGTGTGGGTGACGCCGCACAGGCTGTAAGCCCGCTGGTCAAAAAATCGCCGTTGCCAAGCCAGTTCGCCGATCAGCGGGTCGGGTTTGTAGAGAGCACCCGGTTCAGCCAGCAGTTGGGCATCCTCAAAGGGCAGCCACCGCACTTGTCGGGGGCGCTGTTTCGTCCAGGGGTCAATGCGCTTGCAGAAGTCGGCGAATTCGTCACGGTTCTTAGCGCAACAGTACAGGCGCTCAGCGGTTCCGTGCTGGACTAAACCTTTGAGAAAACCCTCACCCGCCGCTTGGCGACCGAGCAGCTTTTTCCCGCTCGTATCGTAACCATCCTTGAGATAAAGGACTGCTGCAGTCGTGCCCATGCTCAGTTCGCTCCCGGTAAACTCTCTTCTCGACAGCTTGACAGCTGATCGCAATCATATTCTCAACCGGCTCGTGTAAGATACTAATGGATCGCTGCGCTCGCGGTGAGCCAGCATGTCCGAGCGCCTTTAGTTGTGGGGCTTTTCAGTATGTATAACCCTTCTTTGCGTGAGGAACCTCGCAATCAGCCAGCTGAGGTAATTCCATTGAAGCAAGAGACTTCCTTTCTAGATTGGCTGGATTCCACCGGTCGCCTGCTCGCCCGAGACGTCCACGATCCCGACGGCTATCTCGATGATCAAGAAGAGATTGATGCGCTGATTGTCGATGATAACAGCTACGACCTCGACGAGGATGGTGACGATGACGACCTGATGGCAGATGATGAGTAGCAGCTTGGGGCGCTGCCAAGGGCGTCGTGAGTGGGACAGTGGCATAGTCTTGTAGAGACGCGATTGCCCGGGGAGCGAGCGTCTTTTGAGTGGGAGAGCACGACTTTCCCCTCCCTCCCCAGCCCTCCCCGCTGTCCGCAGTCCCCAGCAATTAGCAATCGCAAGAGTGACCGGAGACAAAATTTCCGTGTTTGGATTAGGGTTGTGTGGAGTGAATGTGGAATTGTGGACGCTAAATTATCTTCTGGCTCGTTAAAGCTCTCAGGCACTCGCCTGTTCAGGCTGCTAGCTGCAGGGGTGAGTGCGGCAGCGCTAATTCTGGATTTAATCGCTGGCCGGTTGGCCAATATAGGGCTGTCGCTCACCCTGCCGCTGCTGGTGTGCGCCTTGACTGCAGCTGTGCTGGGCTCCCGGGTGGTTCCCCTGCTCCAGTGGCTGAAAACCGGGCAAGTGATTCGCGAAGATGGCCCTCAGGCCCATTTGAAGAAAGCCGGCACTCCGACGATGGGCGGGGTGTTTTTTGTGCCGGTGGGGGCGCTGCTGGCGGTGCTGTGGTCTGTGTTGGCCCAGACGCCAGATATCGCATTTGTCTGTGCTGTCTGTGCTCTGACTCTGGCTTATGGCTTCATCGGCTGGCTTGACGACTGGCAAATCCTGCGCCGCAAGTCCAATAAAGGCATCTCCCCCAAAACCAAACTGGCGCTGCAAATCGGCTTTGGGGTGGTGTTTTGCCTGTGGGCGGCACTGAGCGCACCGGCAGCCGTCACCGCCATCGACTTGCCCTTCGGTTTAGCGCTGCCTCTGGGGCTGCTCTTCTGGCCGCTGGCGGTGTTTGCCCTGGTGGCGGAGAGCAATGCCACCAACCTCACCGACGGTGTGGACGGACTGATGGGAGGAATGGGGGCAATTGGTTTTCTCGGTTTAGCTGCTGTGGTCGCTCCCGCATCCCCCGGTTTGGGGATTTTCTGCGCTTGTATGGCCGGCAGCTGCCTTGGCTTTGTGGCTCACAACCGCAACCCCGCCCGCGTGTTTATGGGCGACACCGGCTCCCTGGCTCTCGGCGGAGCCTTCGCATCTGTGGCCATCCTCAGCAACACCCTCTGGCCGCTGTTTCTCATCAGTGGAATGTTTTTCTTAGAATCCCTTTCGGTGATTGCCCAAGTCACCTATTACAAAGCCACTAAAGGGCCCGATGGGGTCGGCAAGCGCCTGTTCAAAATGGCACCGATTCACCACCATTTAGAGCTTTCTGGCTGGCCTGAAGTTAAAGTTGTTGGGGTTTTTTACGCGATTAATGCGGTACTCGCTCTTCTCGCTCTGGCGATTCGTTAATTCAATAGCAGGGTGCGTTCCTCGCCCTCTAGTATTTCTGAGAAATAGAATGCTACCTTGAGGGAACGCACCGTACTGATACTAAAGGTAAGGTGGGGTAACGCAGGACTCCGGAAAAGTAGAATGCTCCCTTGAGGCAACGCACCTTACTGCTGTTTGGCCCGACTCCTGATTAATCTTGACTTTTCCTGCAACTGCTGGAAGTAATCTGTTTCGGTAATTTCAGCTACTTGGCGAGCTCGCTTCCCTTGGTCAATCTCGATGGTGAGTTGCAGCACCTGCTGCTGCAATTGCTCGCTCTTTTCCCGCTCAGCTTTTAAGCGGTAACGCTGTAAAAAATCCCGGCGTATGTACAATTCTATGTAGTAGCCTGCCAGCATGCCAACCAGACTTGACGAAATCAATAAAAAATTATTTCTCGCCAGAACCAGCAGCGGCGTGTGGCTGATGCAGAGAGAGGCGATATTATAAGCAATGACCAGCGCCCAAGCGGTGAGTGTCGAGTACAAAAATCTCAGAGGGGGGAACGCATAACTTAACATCACTATCAGGATTAAGCCAGAATAGGCGTCAGCACTTCTGGAGGGTGAAAGAATCACCGTCATGGCCACGACGCCCAGTCCCGCAACCAGAAGTGGCAGGCTGATGGCCACCTGCAGGAAATACTTAAAATGGGGGTGGAAACTAAACAGATAGACCGTCAAAATAAACGGACAAACTATCGCGTAGCGGAGCAGCCACAAATGGATGTATTTGTCGGGAGACAGGCCGCTATCTAAAAAGCCAAAAGCCCCAAAAATCAAGGCTCCGAAAATTAACTTAAATCGGACACTTTTTAAAGAATGTGTGAAGCATTCTTCCGAGAAAAGTGTTTCCAATTCTTGCGAAAAATGCAGATTGGAAAAGTTAATATCGCCGTCGTTCATGGCACTACAAGCACATTTTTTAGGCCAACTAACTTTGAGAAAAATAGGATTTGTTTATATTGCTGAAAAGGCTTTACTGCCGTTTTAACAACCCAAAATCCCAAATTTTAAATCCCCAATTGGTAGAATATGACATCCAGTCCAGGAGAAAGCCCCTCTACCTCTAAGTTTTTACCTAGAGTTTCGGCGATCGTGCCGGTTTACAATGGTGAAGCGGATTTGCCAGATTTGCTCAACTGTCTGCGCTCCCAAACTTATCCGGCTCATCTGGTTGAATATTTGATCGTTGATAACAGCAGTAACGACCGCACCGGCACCCTGCTTGAAGCTGCTGCAGGCGAGGCTCAGATATCGCTCCTGTCTCCTATTATAGAACAGTCGCAGCCAGTGAGGCTGCCAATTTGCCACCTTACCGAAAATCGGGTGCAGTCCTCCTACGCCGCCCGCAACACCGGCATCCGCGCCGCCTCCGGCGAGATTCTGGCTTTCACCGACGCCGACTGCCGCCCCGCGCCCAACTGGCTGGAAGCGCTAGTGCAGCCATTTGTCAACCCCTCTGTGGGCGCAGTTGCCGGTGAAATTGTCGCAATGCGAGGAAAAACGCTGCTGGAAGAATTCGCAGACCGGCAAGATACTTTATCGCAAAAACACACGCTAGCGCACCCATTTTGCCCCTATGGTCAAACAGCAAATCTGGCTATTCGCAGGATCGCTTTGGAAAAAGTGGGCTTATTTCGCCCTTACCTGACAACCGGCGGCGACGCTGATATTTGCTGGCGAATTCTCCGACAAACTGACTGGCAGATCGAGTTCGCACCGGCAGCTGTGGTTCAGCACCGGCACCGCTCAACCCTGCGCCAGCTAAAAAGTCAGTGGCGGCGGTATGGCGAGTCGAACCGCTACTTGCATGAACTGCACGGGGTTGATTTGATGCGGGAACTCACCGCAGGGGAATACGCTTACCGGCTGAGCCGGTGGCTGCTCAAAGAATTGCCGGTGGCGAGTGTTAAGGCGATGTTCGGGAAAGCCGGTTTGGTTGATTTATTAAATACTCCGATTGGTTTGTTTTGCGCTGCGGCGCGAGCCGCCGGTCAGCGTCAAGCGCAGCTCCCAGACAAAGCGCGGGAAATTGACTGGCTGTAGGAACTTCCCGCACAACCGCTCTGCGGGTGCCTTAATATAGCGGTTCTCATATTAGTGTGGGGCGGAGAACCCCGGTTTCTTTAAGAAACCGGGGTTCTGGGGCTTACTTCACAATTGCGGGATGATAATATCAGTAGGGGGGAGCGCACGGAGACTGCCCCGTC
>JALOOK010000314.1 GCA_025454445.1 Oscillatoria sp. Prado101
CTAAATTCCAGCAGAGAGGGGATTTCACCTTCAGCGAGCCAGCGTCCCACTCCCGGTGGTTCGGTTTACCGCATCAGGAATTACGGGAAACCGAAACAAAAGTAGAGCGGTTTTCAGTTGGATGAAGTACATGCCAGAAACCCGGTTTCGCCAAAGTTACCGGGTTTCTCAGTACCTCCTGATTGAGGTGCTTTCCCGCGCGAGGGAACGCACCCTACCCCTGGCTATAAACCATAGCCCGTAGCGAGTGGGGGGAAGGCTGGAGGGGGTTGTCCATGAGGGAAAAAGTTTGCGCCAGCGGAACGTGCTTCTGCTGTACAACGCCGTTGAGTCACTCTCAGACTGCACAGGCGGCAATCCAGAATAAGCCATCCACCAAAATTGTGCTCAAGACGGCTCCGCCGAACGCCCACCAGTGCAGCTGCTTGGATTTTAGGGGAACAAGACCGACACTGAGGAGCACGGCGAGCAGCACTACAGCCCAGCTGATTCCCCAGGGTGTCTGCACTTGCCTTGTGGCGCTCTGAAACACCGGCAGCGCCAAGGCTGGGTCAACTTCCATAATTTTGCGCCAGTGCGGAATCAGATCCACCAGGTAAAAATACAGGTCAGTGATGGCGGTGCCAAACAGGGAGCCCATATAAAACCAGGCTCCCACTTGCCACCGGCGGCGGATAACGCACCACAAGGCCACCGGCAGGCAGATGGCCTCCACCGGCAGGTGCAGCAGCGGCTCCCAGCGCAGCCAGCCCCAGTAAAGCGATCCCGCTAGCCAGCTGCCGGTGAACCCCAGCAATAAATCCCCCCACAGTTTGGTCTGGGAGCGCGATTGCAGCCACAAGCTCAGCCACACCCAGCCGCCGGTGAGGGCTAAACTCAGCCACGGCAGCTGCCGCACCAGGGGCGCTTGGAAAAATACCGGCACTGAAACTAGGAACATAGACGCCGCCAAAACGAACCTGGTTTGCCTCCATCTAAGGAAGCCCAAAACAAAGCTGAGAGGATGCCTGCCGGACAGGAGCGGGGTGTCCATAGAGGTGTGAGGGGACAAAATAGGGTTAAACAAGGGATTCTTTAAGAAACTTAACTTAACTTCATCTTATTTAAGATATCACAGCCATATCCCCCCGGGGGGTATTTTGGGAGTGATTAAATTGTAACGGATAGGATAGCGCTCTAGCGAACGTCTAGTTCAGTTGCGCTCAAAAAATAGGACAGGGCAAGTTCATGGGTTTATCACGCGGTCAATTTTTCACGCTTTTGGGTGCCGGTGCTGCCGGTGCGGTGCTCGCCTCCCCCCTAAAGGCGTTGGGCACCCAGGTGGCACCGGCAGTGGCGCAAGCGGTGGGGACAGCAGCGGAACCCGCTGCCGGTGCCGGCGGGCTCAATGTCGTTCAGGCGTTCGTTTTAGGCATCGTGCAAGGGCTGACAGAGTTTTTGCCGATCAGCAGCAGCGCTCATTTGAAGGTGGTGCCGGTGGTGCTGGGCTGGGGCGATCCGGGTGTGGCCTTCACAGCGGTGATCCAGCTGGGCAGCATTGCGGCGGTGCTGTGGTATTTCTGGGCGGATCTGACTCAGGTCGTCACCGGCGCACTGGGGGCGCTGCAGCGGCGCGACTACGAGGACAAAGACTTCCGCCTGGGGCTGGGGATTGCTTTGGGAACCGTGCCGATTCTCGCCGGCGGGTTGCTGATTAAGCTGCTGGTTGAAGACTTTGACAAGTCACCCCTGCGCAGTCTGGCGGCGATCGCCTGCGCTTCGATTGTCATGTCCTTGCTGTTGGGCGTTGCAGAGCGTATTGGCAAGCGCAAGCGCGACTACAGCCAGCTGGATCTGAAAGATGGCGTCTTGATGGGTTTGGCGCAAGCAATGGCGCTCATCCCTGGCGTCTCTCGCTCTGGCTCAACCCTAACTGCTGGGCTGTTCATGGGGTTGGAGCGGGCTGCAGCAGCGCGGTTTTCCTTTTTGCTGGGCATACCGGCGATTACCCTGGCGGGGCTGGTCGAGCTCAAGGGCGTGCTCAGTGAGGGGTTTGCCGGTGTCGGTGCTGTGGAGCTAGTGGTGGGCGTGATTTCAGCGGCGGTGTTTTCTTACGCTTCGATTGCGTGGCTGCTGCGCTTCCTGCAAACCCAGAGCACTTGGGTGTTTATTTGGTATCGCTTGGCGTTTGGGGTGGCGATTCTGAGTGCGATTGCCGGTGGGGTGCTGCAAAATAGCTGATGTCTTTAAGAAGGAACCGCTCCTGAGCCAAGAGCGCCAAGAGTAAGCTTTTTGGCGTCCTTGGCGGTTTAAGCTGTTAGGCTTTTAACCTGCTTTTCCGTTGAAAGGAGGCAGAGCCTCCAGATTGCGTTCCCAGGCAGAGCCTGGGAACGAGACAACGAGACAATTGTTGCCGGTTGAGAATAGAAACAAGTAATTGCTATGAGTGAAAATTCAATTCGTCCTGCCGTAATCACTAAGGTGCTGCCCAACTCGATTGCAGCGGAGATTGGGTTTGAGCCGGGCGACCGGCTCGTGTCGGTCAACGGGGAGCGCCCCCGCGACCTGATCGACTACAAATTCTTGTGCGCTGATGATATTTTAGCACTAGAAGTGTTGGATGTCAAGGGGAAAACGCACCGGATTGAAATTGAAAAGGATTTCGATGAGGATTTGGGGCTGGAGTTTGAAACTGCGCTGTTTGATGGGTTGATGCAGTGCAACAATCGCTGCCCTTTCTGCTTTATCGACCAGCAGCCGCCGGGAAAGCGGGAAAGTCTCTATCTGAAGGATGATGACTACCGGCTCAGTTTTCTTTATGGTAGCTATTTGACGCTGACGAATTTGACTCAGAGGGAATGGGATAGAATTGAGATGATGCGGCTGTCTCCGCTGTATGTGTCGGTGCACGCGACTGAGCCAGAGGTGCGGGTTCGCTTGCTGAAGAATTTGCGTGCTGGTCAGATTTTGGAGCAGCTGAAGTGGTTTAAAAAGCGGCGGTTGCAAGTTCACGCGCAGGTGGTTGTCTGTCCGGGGATTAATGATGGGGAGCATTTGGAGAGGACTTTGCTGGATTTGGCGAAGTTTCACACCGGCAAGGTGCCGGCTGTGGCGTCGGTGGCGGTGGTGCCGGTGGGGCTGACGAGGTTCAGACCGGCGGAGGATGAGCTGGTGTCGGTGACTCCGGAAAAGGCGCGGGAAGTGATTGCGCAGGTGGGAGCTTTGCAAGAGAAGTTTCGCCGGGAGATGAAGTCGAATTGCGCTTGGCTGGCGGATGAGTGGTTTTTGATTGCGGGGGAGGAGTTGCCGGCGGAATCGGAGTATGAAGATTATCCCCAGATTGGCAATGGGGTGGGTTCGATTCGGCTGTTTCTCAAAGAGTTTGAGTCGGCGGCTGAACGGTTATTGCCGGCGGCTGTCTCTCCGCCGCGCCGGCTGACTTGGGTGGTGGGGAATGCGGTTGAAAAGGCGTTTGGGCCGATTTTGTGCCGGTTGAATCAAGTGGAAGGGTTGGAGGTGAAGATGGCGGCTTTTCCCAGCCGGTACTGGGGGCAAAATATTACTGTCACCGGCTTGTTAACCGGGGAGGATTTGCTGTATAATTTGGAGGGGAGAGATTTGGGGGATGGGATTCTGCTGCCTTCGGTGATGCTGAAGCATGGGGAGGCGAAGTTTTTGGATGATATGACGGTGGGGGAAGTTGCGGGGAAGTTGGGGGTGAGGATTGTGCCGGTGAGTGGGGTGGAAGAGTTGATTGAGCGGTGTGTGGGGTAGGACAGGGGAGAGGACAGGCGAGACGCCTGTCCTACGTCGGGAGAGGATGGGGGAGATGCCGGTGCTACGTCGGGAGAAATTATAGCGGTTTTCATCTGAGGTACTGAGAAACCCGGTTTCTTAAAGAAACCGGGTTTCTGGCATGTACTTCATCCAACTGAAAACCGCTATATTTACCTCATTCCTGAACCTCCCACTCGTCATTCAGTCCGAGTTCTTGCAGGGAGACTTTCGTTTCATCCCGCTGTTGCTGAGACACCTCTCCTTCGAGAAAAACTTCTATTTTCAGGGTGAGCTTAACGTTTTTGTCGCTGGCAAATTTAGTGATAACTCGGGTGTAGAAATTCATCCACTTCTGAGGGGGGATTTCACCAGTCCACTTCAACCCTTTAGGTTGAGGGGGGAGTTCTGGCGGGGGGGGAACTTGATACAGTGTGGCATTTTCTTTGGCGCTTAGAGTCTTAGCAGCTTTTACGGAAAATTCGGCAATAGCGCTGACGGTTCCTGCGGTGGCTGTGACAGTGAAGTTGCCCTCATCTTCTCCTGCGGTGAGCACGCCATTCGGTTCGATAGCGCCGCCGGTAGCAGTCCACTGGATTTCGCCGGTAGCAATCTCTTTGCCGTACTGATCGCATCCCCGTGCGGTAAAGGTTTGCTTTTTGCCCGGTTCGAGTTGCACTTGGGTGGGTGTGAGAATCAAGGCGCTCAACCTTGGGGGATCGGTGATGCGCTGCAGGTAGGCTTCGGCGTCTTCTGATTTAATGATGAAAACATCGTCATAAATC
Organism: Oscillatoria sp. Prado101; assembly: GCA_025454445.1. Lineage (GTDB taxonomy): Bacteria > Cyanobacteriota > Cyanobacteriia > Cyanobacteriales > Oscillatoriaceae > Oscillatoria. The sequence continues at coordinate 4,539 of JALOOK010000314.1, forward strand.
TCGATTTTGCTGGGGGCTAAATCGGTTTTAAATGCAAAGGGTTCGTATCGGTCATTGGCAGCTTTGCCCACATAAGCTAGGGTGCCATCTTTGACACCGCGAGCGATTGTCTCTTTGACTGCATCGGGTTTGAGCAATCTGGGCAATCGGGGAGAGGCAAAGAAGGCATCCCGCAGGGATTTGGTACTCCACTCTTGGAAAGCGCCAGACCAATTGCGCAGGAGAAAGCGGGGGCTCACCGAATCCTCTATATCCCCATCTTTCCGCAAGTGATTGACAATCAGCTCGACCATTGATTTAGCAGATCTAGAGTGGATTTGGCCCAAATCGACCAGCCGCACTGTATCATCTTTGCCGAGGAGGGCGACGAATTTATAAGCTCGCCAAATGGCTTCTACTAGATCGCGCTGCGCTTTTTTCAGGTTTTCGGAGAGGTGCTTTTTCTGGGAGTCGTCTAGATTGGTTTCCTCATCTCGAATATCTTCCCAAGCTAGCACCTTGCGAGCTTCCTCTCGCAGGGGAGTGTCGGAATCGGCGATCGCAAAGATGAGGGCACTTTTAAACGTCCGAGCTGAGGAGCCCGCCGACCGAATTATGGACTCGATCAGGGGGAGGGTGCTGGACTCTTTCTGGGAGCGTTCGGGAGCCATGACTGCTAGCGCCAGCACGGCTTGATTGGGTATACTATTGGGCGGTTCTGGAAAAATAATAACCTTAATCCCCTGGTTGGTGGCAAACACTTTCTCGACTTCGCTGCGCACTCGCTCGTCAATGCGAGAGGTGTGGACGTTGGCGCGGCGATCTGCTAGAATTTTGTTGAGGTTAGGATAAAAACTGAACCGGTATCTGGTTTGTCCGACGGTGAGATAGTAGCAGTCGCTGGTTAAAGTTTCCAGCACTGTCTCTATGTTGCCGATATCTAGGTTGGGATCGCCGACAGCCAGTCTGATTTCGGGAACGGTGGCTTCCGCACGATTGCAACCCCCATTGGACTCGAAAAAGATAGCAGTCGCTACTTTGCGGTGCAGGCGCGATTTTTTAATCTCGTCGCCGGCTTCGGCATCGAGGCGAATAGCGTGCGCGTCTCTTTTGCCGCAAATATCAGTTGTTACAGCTGCTTCCAGGCGATTTTCGCCCAGTTGATCGAATACTGCGGCGCGAAATGACAGGTCATCGAGTGGCGCAGTTCCCAATCCAATTAGGGCGTCGCGGTGGTTCCCTCTGTAGCCTTCTTGATAAGCGATGGACACCCAGAGCGCCAAAAGGCGAAGCACGCCTCGGGTGCGCTGGAATCGGGGAAGTGCTTGCCATTTGCGCTCGAATACCGACAGCACTGTTGGGTGGAAGGGATAAGTGGCTGCGAATGCTTCTCGTGCGCTGTTAATCGGG
>JALOOK010000315.1 GCA_025454445.1 Oscillatoria sp. Prado101
CATACTAATTTTGGATTTTTAATTTTGGATGCCCGGATTTAATTTTGGATTTTGGATGCCCGGATTTTGGATTTAATTTGGGATTGAAAAAGTTCCGTAGGAACGCTACAGCTAAGCTGTTACGCTAATAATGCTGCTTTTCCTTAGAAAGGAGGCAGAGCCGACCGAGTGGCGTTCCCAGGCTCTGCCTGGGAACGAGGGGAATGCCCAATGCCCAAGAGCTACTAGCCGATGCGCCCCCGCATATCCGACAGCTTCAGGTTCAAAACCGAAAGCCCAAAAATCAGCAAAAACAGCACCAGTCCGATGGTGCAAGCGTAGCTCATCTCCAATTCCCGAAACGCTTTCTCATACAGATAGTATACAATAGTTTTAGAACTATTTCTCGGCCCCCCTTGGGTCATAATGTACACTTCTTCAAACACCTTAGTGGCGGAAATCGAGGAAATCACCGCTACTAGAAATAGATACGGTTTCATCAGCGGTACTGTTATGTCCCAGTGTTGGCGGATGCCATCGGAGCCATCAATAGCAGCCGCTTCATACAAATCAGCAGGGATGGCTTGCAACCCTGCTAAGTATATTACCATATAATAGCCCAGCCCCTTCCACACCGTCACCGCCATGACGCTAAAAATGGCCATCTGCGGGCTGGTGAGCCAGGGAATCCCCTCGCCTTTGAGAACAATGCCCAACATCATCAAAACCTGGTTCAAAAAGCCGGTTTCTGCATAAAGCCACTTCCAGGCAATACCGGCAACCACCATTGAAATCACCACCGGCGTGTAGTAAGCTGCCCGAAACCAGCTAATTCCGCGCAATTTCTGATTAACTAAAATAGCCAGCCCCAGGGGTGCGACAACCAAAACCGGCACCACACCGGCAAGATAAAGCAAAGTATTGCGCAAAGTTTGCCAAAAAACCGGGTCAGCAAACAATTTGCGGAAGTTCTCCAACCCCACCCACTGCGGCGCTTGGGTGAGATCGTACTCGTAGCGCGTAAAGCTGAGGAAAAACGCTTGCAGTGCCGGCCAAAAAACCGTCAGCGCCAAAACAGCGCCGGCGGGGAGCAAAAACAAGTACGGGGTGAGTTGCTGCAATCGTGGGATTGGGAGTTTCGAGTTTGGATTCATCGCCGGTAGACTTCACAGTGAACAATTCAAGGCACTAATTTGGCAGGGGAAAAGTCAGCTCGCAAACCGCCCCATCCCTGTTGTAAATTTCTATCTTACCGCGCAACTGGCGAGTCAGGACGCGGATCAGGCGCAGACCCAAAGAATTGGTTTTCCGCAAGTCAACCCCCTCAGGTAACCCGATGCCACTATCCCGGACAACCAAGCGCAGTTTATCACCCGAACCGGCAGATAACTCAATCGCTATTTCTCCAGACCGACTGTCTGGAAAAGCGTGTTTAGCGCGAGTTCGTCACCAGTTCGTTGAGCAGCAAGCCGCAGGGAATAGCAATATCCAGCGGCAGGGACAGATGCTCAACCCGCACTTGAGTGCGAATTATTTCCAGCTTTACATTATACGACAAAAACAAATTTGCGGCAAGATTATGGATGTAATCCGCAAAATCAATTTGTGCCAGAGTGTCCGACTGGTAAAGTTTTTCATGGCTCAGGGCCATTGAGCCAATGCGGTTCTGGCTCTCTTCCAGAATAGACAGAATCTGCGGGTCTTCAATATACTGCGACTGCAGAGAGAAAATGCTGGAGATCACCTGCAAGTTGTTTTTCACCCGGTGGTGAACCTCCTTGAGCAAGAGCTCTTTTTCCCGCAACGAGGCTTTCAGCTGCTCCTCGGCTTGCTGGCGCTCAGTAATGTCAATTCCCACAAAAACAGCGGCGCTGCCTTGGTGGTACTTCTGGGCCACCATCAGATAATTGCGGGTGTCGTCCTGAATGTGCACGTCAAAGATTTGGCTAGTGGCGGTCGCCTGACCGGCAAAAAACTGGCGCATCCACTCAGTAAAATCGGGGCTGGTTTCCAGGAAGCCTACATGCTGACCGGCAAAGTCTTCTGGGGTGAGGTTCAAGGTAGCCGCCATGTGCCGGTTAACCCCAAGGTATCGCAAGTCGGAGCTGACCCAAGACACAAACCCGGGCACGGCATCCAGAACCGCTTGCAGTTGCTCCTTGGCAGTCGTCAGCTGGGCCTGTGCCAGCTTGCGCTCGCCCAGCTCCACTTGTAACTGCTTGTAGAGTTCCGATTGCCCAATAGCGATAGCCAGTTGGGTGGCCAGCTGCTGGAGCAGCTCAATTTCCCAGGGCTGCCACTCCCTGGGATGAGCGCACTGGTGGGCAATCAGCAATCCCCACATATAATTGCCCGCTGCCGGCGGCGGCTGTTCGCTGGGGGAGGAAGACGGCTGCTGCCGAGCTTGTTCTATTAAAATGGGCGCAACCAGACTGGCTCGCACCTGAAACCGCTCTAGTAACTGCAGGTGGCAATCGGAGATGCCGGCGGTGTAGATATCGGAAATCGCTCGCTTGCGTCCTTTGCGGTATTCTTCTGCTACTGGCCCTATACTCAAACAGGGTTCTTGGATGTGGCTGCCCTGGGCCACTATCCAGCCCGGGCCGACCGATTCCGCAACCATAATGCCCTCGGTGTTCTCATCTAGCTGGTACACGAGCACCCGGTCACACTGCAGCAGCCGCCGCACTTCGGTGACGATCGTGTTGAGCGTGTCTTGCAGGTTGAGGGACTGGCGAATGCGCTCTTGCACCGCTGCCAAAAGGCGCTCTCGCTCAGCCAGCTCTTGCAGCTCGCCGGTGCGCTCTGTGACACGCAGCTCCAGCTCCGCATTGCGGCTGGCGAGCAGTTCCACTTTTTCGGCTTGCAGCTGGGACACCTGTTGCTGCAAGGCGTGGGCGATGCCGTAAATTTCCACCGGCTCCAGGGAGCGCAGCAAGCTGGTGCGGGTGACGATGCCCAACAGCTCTCCCTGGCTGCCGGTGACCGCCAACCGGCCCACATACCGGCGCTGCATCTGCTGTTGCGCCTCCCACAGGGAATTCTCCGGGCTGACGCAAAACACCGGCGCGCTGATCACCTGTTGCGCCGGAATCTCCGCCAAAGGGATCTGCAGCCCCTGAAACTGCACGATATCTCCTTCGGCGATCATGCCCGAGGGCAGGGTCAGGCTCTTGTCGCCCCACCCCTCGACGATCGCCACGCAGCTGACTTTATGTTGGGCCATCAGGGAGGCGACCCACTGCAGGGAAGCGGTGGGCGGTGCGGTGACGACGTGGGTGGCCATCACCTCCGCCACCTGCCGCACCCTGAGGAGATTCACCGGCTGGAGGCAGGCGCGAATGGTTTCTGAGGTGACGAGGCCCACCAGTTCGCCCCCCTCGCCCACCACCGGCAGGTGGCGGATGCGGTGCTGGCGCAGCAGGGACAGGGCGGCGAAAATATCCCCGTCAGGCGTTTGTTTCAGGGAAATCACCGGCGATGCCATCACCTCCGCTACCGCAATTCCTGTCAGGTTGCCACCCTTCGCCGCCAGCTTGACAATATCCCGTTCCGTGAACATGCCGGTCAGGTGGGAGCCCCGCATCACCAGCACGCAGCTGGCGCAGGACTGGCCGGTTTGGCCCTCTGGCGGGGGATGAGTGCCGGACAGGGGGCAGCTCTGGCCCCGCCTGTGGCTGAGCAGGGCCACGACTTCTGTTACCGGCATGTCTGGGGTGACGGTGAGCGGGTGCCGGTCGGTGGCCAGCTCTAGGGATGGCGGGCGGGTGAGAAAATCTTGAGGTTGCATAGCGCTGCTGGATCGAGGCGTGACTGCCGGCTTTTGGCATCGGCGGCGGTTTCAGGCTGCCGGTGGCTGTAAGATCGTGCCGGTGATATTTTTAGCAAAGCTTAAAAATATTCTGTTAATTATGGGAAATTTACTGGATTAACATTTCCGGTAATTTACAGAGCTGCATGCCCAGGGCCAAAAACTATCTGTATTTCTCACAGGGCCGGAATTGAGCGCGTTTTGCTCTATAATTGAGAGTAATTATAACTCAAGTTGCTACCTGCAAGGTCTTTGCATCCAGATCCCCCCTTTCCCCCCCTTAAAAAGGGGGGCTTTGAGATGTCCCCCCCCTTCCCTCGTTCCCCACCTCAGGTTGGGAACGCCGTTTTGAGGCTCTGCCTCCAAAAGTTGCAACTTGGGTTAATTATATAGCAGTATGCACTTAGGTTAAGACATGGGCCATAACGCAAAATGGCATCACGCAAAAGGGCATTGGTCATTGGGAATTGCTGTGAGTCTTTCCCATTTCTGGGGCCATGCGCATGGGGCCATGCCCCATGCCATTAATGTCCTGACCTAAATGACAAGTGCTATAACTAAAGTTGCAACTTATAAGTTTTTCTGCCGCGCCGGTCAGGCGCAATTCCCATCTGATAGCGTTTTTCGTATGAGTGAGGTACTGAGAAACCCGGTTTCTTAAAGAAACCGGGTTTCTGGCGTGTACTTCATCCAACTGAAAACCGCTATGACGAATTGGCCCTGCGACCTGACAGTTTTCCTAAAGACTAGAAAAATTAAGCGCTCGCTCCCAGAGGCAGGGTGACAGTAAATGCAGTCCCCCTGCCGATTTCACTCGCAACTTCAATCTGTCCGCCATGCAATTCAACTGCCTTTTTTACAATTGCTAAACCCAGCCCAGTGCCGGGAATATCCCCGACATTGGAGGCGCGATTAAACGGTTCAAACAGGCGCTTTTGGTCGGTTTTTGAAATCCCAATACCCTGATCTTTCACTTGGAAACAAAGCCGTTCATCCTCGCATGATAAAGTGAAAAATACCGTGCTGCCTTGGGGAGAATACTTAATGGCATTGGAAAGGATATTTGTGAAAATATGCAGCAGCAGCTTCTCATCCAGCATGCAGGTGGATGTGCAATTTCCATCCGCTGTAAAAGTCAGGGTGTGCTGAGTGCCGGCAGTATTTTGCAGGGCTTCTACCAGCTCTTGGCAAAAAGTGACAGCATCCAGAGGCGCGGGGTTAAATTCGAGTTTTCCCGACTCAGCCCGCCCCAGAGTTAACACCTCTTCTATCAACTGGTTCATGCTTTCCGCAGCCGCTTGGATGCGCTGGAGTTGCTTTTCTTTTTTTTCCTCACTCCACTTAGAACCGTAATCTCGCAGCAGCGATGCAGAAAATTTAATCACCGAGAGAGGAGTGCGGAACTCGTGAGACGCCATCGAGACATATTGAGATTTCCGCTGGCTGAGTTGCTGGGCTTCTTTGCGCAGCGCTTCGGCGGTGGCGAGCGCTTCCTGCATCTCCAGCTCCACCTGATGCCGCGAAAGAGCGATTTCAATTGTCGCCCGCAGTTCTTTCTCTTTAAAAGGTTTGAGGACGTAGCCAAACGGGCCGGTGATTTTAGCCCTTTGCAGTGTCGTTTCGTCGGCATTTGCCGTCAGGTAAACCACCGGAATCCCAAGAATTGTGCGAATCTTTTCGGCGGCTTCTATGCCGTCCATCTTGCCTTGGAGCATGATGTCCATCAGCACCAAGTTGGGTTGATTAGCTGTAGCAGCTTCAATGGCGTCTTTTCCTGTGGCGACGATATCCACTACGGTATAGCCCATTTTTTCCAGGCGGCTGGCGATATCTTCGGCAATAATAGCTTCGTCTTCTACAACGAGAATTTTTACAGTTGACATAGAAGTAAGGAACAATTAAAAAGTGACAGTTAAGAAAACCTTAGGGTGCGTTCCGCATCTGATATATAGCTGTAGTCACTTGGATTAGGACACGCTTGACAGGCGCTCTGGCCTGTCCTACGCCTTATATTTGTAGGGCAGGCGTTCCCTCAGTACGCGCCGCGCAAGCGTTCCGCCTGCCCTTATGCCCTCAAGGTCTAATGTCCGCGGGCTTTGAAATGTCCCCCCCTTTTAGGGGCGGGCGTACCTCACTCGCTTGAAATCTGCTATAATCTGACGGCGAGTGCGGAAATCGCGCTCATGTGGAACGCACCCCACCAACTTTCAAGAGACTGCCTTGTTGCCAATGGGGAAAGTGATTTGGAAACAGGCACCCTCGGAACTGGTGGCGTTTAGGCTTCCCTGGATTTGGCGCGTCAGGGCGCGGACAAGCCGCAGGCCCAGCGAATTGTTTTTCTTAAAATCAAAGCCTTCAGGCAGACCCACTCCATTATCTCGCACTGTCAGGCGCATTTTATCCTCAGACTCTACAGATAAATCAATGCTGATTTCACCGGCCATGCCGTTGGGAAAAGCGTGCTTGAGGGAGTTTGACACCAGTTCATTGATGATTAAGCCGCAGGGAATGGCCGTATCTATAGTCAGAGACACACTGTCAACGCGCAACCGAGTGCGAATCAGCCGCGTATTTATATTATAAGAGGACAAAAGGTTGCTGGCAAGACTTTTGACATACTCGCCAAAGTCAATTTTTGCCAGCGTGTCGGACTGGTAAAGTTTTTCATGGATCAGGGCCATTGATCGAATGCGATTCTGGCTGTCTTCCAGCACAGAGAGGATTTGGGGGTCTTCAATGTACTGTGACTGCAGTGAAAAGATGCTACAGATCACCTGCAAGTTGTTTTTCACCCGGTGGTGGACTTCTTTGAGGAGGAGTTCTTTTTCCTGCAAAGAGGCTTTCAGCTGCTCCTCGGCTTGCTGGCGCTCAGTAATGTCAATTCCCACAGAAACAGCGGCAGCGCCTTGCTGGTACTTCTGGGCCACAATTAAGTAATTTCGGGTGGCTCCCTGGATTTCCACGTCAAAGACTTGGCTGGTAGCGCTCGAGTCACCGGCAAAAAACTGGCGCATCGAGTCAGCCAAATCGGGGCTGTTTTCCAGGAAGCCGAGTTGCTGACCGGCAAAATCCTCTGGGGAGAGGCCAAATGTGGCTGCCAGGTGCCGGTTAGCGCCGAGGTATCGCAAGTCGGAACTCACCCAAGAAACAAATCCGGGCACGGCATCTAAAACCGCTTCCAGTTGCTCTTTAGCCGCTTTGATCTGGGCCTCAGCTTGCTTGCGCTCCGTGATGTCCCGGCAGACACACACCAGCCCCACGCCGTCAATAAAGGTGAGGGAAACTTCCTCCGCAAAGGTGCTGCCATCGCGTTTCTTGGCCGTCGCTTCTCCCCGCCAGTGGCCATTTTGTTGGATCAGGGGAAAGATGTCTCTCTCAATGCGCTCGATTTCCTCTCGGTAGTAGAGTTCATGCCACGTCTTGCCGATTAGTTCGCCGAGATGCGAGTAGCCAAATAGTTGCAGGTGAGCGGTGTTCAGATAGATAAATTCACTGTCCTGATTGAGGATGGCAATGCCGTCGCTGGCGGCTTCCACAGCGGCAAGCTGCCGCTTGAGCTCCGACTCTGCCAACTGGCGGCGTTTGTGGTTGCGGTGGGCTTCTATGATATTAACGCAGGTAGAGAGAAATGGCTCAAGGTACTCCACCAGGTGCCGGTCATAGCCGCCCGGTCGGTTGGCGACACCCACCATGCCGGTAAATTGGCCATCCATGTACAGGGGCAAGCCCAAAAATGCGTTTAAAGGAGGATGGCCATCCGGCAGCCCTCCCCGGCGGGGGTCGGTATAAGGGCTGTTGGAGATTACAGGTGCGCCGCTGGTGATCACAGCGCCAAATAAAGTTTTCAGGTTGTGGAATTCCATGCCCTGAGCGACATTCTCCTCATAAAATTTTTGCGTTTCCTCATTCCAGGCAATATTGGTCATAGCATGGGTCTTCAGGTAGGGCCTGCCGCGCATCTTCATGTGGGTTTCTTCTACATAGGGCTTGCCATCAGAGGCGTAGAGGATCTCGCCGATAAAGCCATATTCGCTGCAAGTCAGGGAGAGGAGACTGTCAAGCAGCCCATCAAATAAAATCCGGGGATCGGCGCTGGCGATGAATTGAGATTGAGCCTGGGTAATCGCCCGCAACAATTGGTTGCCCTCCTCCAGTGCCGACTCTGCCTGCTTGCGCTCCGTAATGTCTGTCCAGGAGCCAACAATCTCGATCGCCTTGCCCGCCACATCCGGCACTAACCTCAGCTCGTCCCGCATCCAGAGATAGGTGCCGTTTTTGTGCAGGAAGCGGTATTCGTGGGTGTGATGTCCGCGCTCAAATAACTGGGGCAACTCAGCAAAAACGCGAGTTTTATCTGCTGGGTGGATGCGCTCCGCCCAGAACCCTGGCTCGCTGAGGAACTCCTCCGGTTTATAGCCGGTGATGGCGACAGAATTTTCGCTCATAAAAGTAGCGCCGAAGTCTCCCTCCGCCTCACAGCTATAAATCGTAGTGGGGCTACAGGCGAGCAGATATTGCAGGCGCTCTCGGGTAGAGCGCAGCACGGCTTCAGCTTGTTTGCGATCCGTAATATTGCGAACAATGGCAATCGCCTGCTCCCGCAGGAATGGCATCACTCTGGCTTCATAGTGCTGCTCTCCCCCGGAAAGGGTGACGGAAAACTCTGTGCTGACCGGCTTCTTTTCCTGCAGCACCCGCTCGGTGGCGGTGTGCAGGATCTCCCCGGCACCGGCGGGTAAAGCCGCCCGCACCTGCATGCCTGTCAGCTCTGCCGGCACCGCGCACAAGTTCGGGAGATTCCCGCCTTTGCTATCGAGAATCTCACCCTTGCCGCTCAGGCGGAAGTACAAATCCGGAGAAGCTGAAAAAATTGCTTCCAGCTCTGAGGTTTTCTGGAGCAATTGCTCTTCGGAGCGTTTGCGGTTGGTGATGTTCATGGCTACGCCCAGCATCCGCACCGGCATGCCGGTGCCGTCCAATTGCACTTGACCTTTATTCTCCACCCACTGCACAGTGCCGTCAGGTGCGGCGATCCGAAATTGCAGAGCGCAATCCCGTTTCTCCTGAATGCTGCGCAACCCAGCTCTAATCACTTTATGGCGGTCGTCCGCATGAACAATTTCTATAAATGCTGACAGGGGAACCGGATAAGTTACAGCAGTCAAACCAAAAGCATGCTCCACTTGTTCGGAATAGAACATCTGGCCGTTTAAAATATTCCCTGCTTTCGCTGCGTGATATCAAAGCGGATCGCCAGATATTGGTAAGGGTTTCCTTGGCTGTCCAGAAATGGTACTATTGTGCTGTCCACCCAATAAAAGCTGCCATCTTTGGCGCGATTTCTAATTTCTCTCTTCCAGACTTGACCGCTGGCAATAGTCGCCCACATCTCCCGAAAAAACTCTTTCGAGTGACAGCCAGAATTCACACAACGGTGATTTTGACCGAGAAGTTCCTCTCTCGAATACTGGGAAATTTCGCAGAATTTGTCGTTGACATAAGTAATGACGCCCTGTCTGTCGGTGATGGCGACAATCGCCGAAATATCGAGGGCAATTTTTTGAAATTCCAGCTCTTTGAGCGCCTTTTGCAGCTGGGTTTCTGCCTGTTTGCGCTCTGTGATGTCTGTTAAGCTGCCAACAATCTCTAGAGGGTTGCCGGCGCTGTCGCGCACTAGCTTCATGTCATTCTGCAGCCAGCGATAAGTGCCGTCGGCGTGCAGAAAGCGGTATTCATTCCTGTGTGTTTCGTTCTGGAATAGGGATGGCAGTCCGGCAAAAAGTCCCGGCAGGTCTTCGGGGTGGACGCGGTCGCTCCAAAAACTGCAATCTTCCAGGAATTCTTGGACGTCGTATCCGAGCAGGGCGCGAATGTTTGAGCTGATGAACGAGGTTCGGAAATCCCCTCCTGGTTTGCAGCTATAGATGGCGGTGGAGCTGGTGGAGAGCAAATATTGCAATCGCTCTTTGACTGCAAGGCTCTCCTTTTGCGCAATTTCGCGCTCCGCAATTTCCCGCTGCAATTGCTCGACAGTTCGGGCTAATTCAGCCGTCCGCTGTTGAACTCGCATTTCTAGCTCTTGATTTCGCTGCTGCATCGCCCGTAGCGAGCGCTGCCTTTCCAGTTCCGCCGCCGCCCGCGCCGCAAATACCCTCAGGATGGCCTCCGCTCGCGACCTTTCGGCTAGCGGCTGGCTGTCGAAAATGCAAAGAACGCCAATGGGCTGACCGGCACTATCGTTGAGGGCCACTCCCAGGTAGCTCACGGCGTCAATGTTGAGCAAGAATATATCTTCCAAGAAGTGCTGCTGCACTCGCTCCCGACAGGCGTAGATTCCCCGGGTGAGGGCAAGTTCGCAGGGAGTGCCGGTGATGTCATAGCTTGTGGCGGGCTGCAATTGGCCATTTGACCAGAAAGCTAGGGTGTGCAATTGCTCGCCGGCTTTTTCTGCGACTGCGGCGTGGGCCACACCCAGGGCCAGGGCCAGATGGCTGGCCAGGGCGGGGAAGAAGTCCTCTCCCGTGACACCGGCTGTTCCCTCCACCAGGTTTTGCAGCGCTTCCCCATCCGCTCGGGTTTGCTCAAAAAGCTGCGCTTGCTGGATGGCGATGGCGTTTTCAACTTCTAGCTGGGAAACCTGCTGCTGCAAGGTGTGGGCGATGCTGTACATTTCCACCGGCTCGCCGAGGGTCAGCAAGCGGGTGCGGGTGACAATGCCCAGCAGTTCCCCCTGGGAGCCGGTGACCGCCAGCCGCCCCACATAGCGGCGCTGCATCTCCTGTTGCGCCTCCCACAGGGAATTCTCGGGACTGAAGCAAAACACCGGCGCACTCATCACCTGTTGCGCCTCAATCTCCGCCAAAGGCAGCTGCAGCGCCTGAAATTGCACGATGTCTCCTTCGGTGATCATCCCTAAGGGCAGCGTCAAGTGTGAGTTCTCATCGCCCCACACCTGTACGATCGCCACGCAGCTGACTTGTCGCTCAGCTATCAGCCCCGCGACCTGCTGCAGGGAAGCGGTGGGCGGTGCGGTGACGACTTGGGTGGCCATTACTTCTGCCACCTGCCGCAGTTTCAGGAGATTGACCGGCTCGAGGCAGGCGCAAATGGTTTCCGAGGTGACCAGCCCCACCAGTTGGCCACCGTCGCCCACCACCGGCAAGTGGCGGATGCGGTGCTGGCGCAACAGGGACAGGGCGGCAAAAATATTCTGGTCAGGAGCTTGTCTGAGGGCAATGACTGGCGATGTCATCAGATCAGCCACCGCAATTCCAGTCAGGTTGCCACCCTTCGCTGCTAGTTTGACAATATCCCGCTGGGTGAATATGCCGACGGCTTGCCGCCCATCCATGACCAAGACACAGCTTGCCGTTGGCGGGCTGGCTTGGCCATCCGGGGGCGGCAGAGTCCTGTCTCTCAGGGGGCAGATGTAGCCGCGCCTTTGGCTGAGCAGGGCCAAGACTTCTGTGACCGGCGTTTCTGGGGCGACGGTGAGCGGCTGCCGGTCAGTGGCAAGCTCTAGGGATGGCGGGCTGAGAGGGAAGTCTTGAGGCTGCATGGAGGTTCTGAGGTGGGGGTTTCAGGGGGAACGGTGAGCTGGCCCTTTTGGCAGGTGACTGGCAGCGTGCTTGCTTCTATCTTAAGGAAAACTAAAAAACTCCCGGACTGTGACCGGCAATTTACCAGAATTTACCAGGGGCGGGAGAGGGACGGGTGAGGGGTTTCACCGCAGTAGCCATATTGGGCTTAGTTTGTAGTGGGGACTTCAGTCCCCAAACCCCTTCCGGGTAGGGACTGAAGTACCTACTACAAACGAGCCTGGAGAATTTTTGCAACAGGTCTATTAGGGTACGGCTGTTCTTTTCCCGGCGCGTTAGCGTGGAAATCAGCAGGGCAGGGTGACTCGCACTGTGGTTTCTTGCTGGGGTGCGCTCTGAATTGTTAATTGACCTCCGTACAGTTCAGCAAGGCGTTTGGCAATGGTCAGTCCCAATCCGGAACCTTGCTGTTCGTAAAGTTTGCGCTCAAATTGCCGGTAGGCACCGATGTCAGCAATCTGCTCCGCTGTCATCCCCCGTCCACTGTTGCTTACAGACAGGATATAATTCTCACTGTCAATTGTGCCGGTGACGGTGACTGGGGTGCCGGCTGGGGAAAATTTGAAGGCGTTATCGAGCAATTCTTCGATGAGTTTTGTCAGATGGTTTTGTGCTATCTGGACGTCTTTTTCTTGCACTAGCAGTCGCAAATCTGCTTGCCGTTCGGCTTGTTTTGCCTGTTGGACAGCCACAGCCTCAATGGTGCTCTTGACCGCGCTAATATCGCCAGTACGCAGCGCCCCGACTCGCTGAGTGTCGGTGGCGATCAGTTCCAGTTCGGCATAGAGCAAGAAGTTCTGTACCAGCCGGTATAAACGTTTGCCAGAAAGATGGATTTGTTCTGCCATCTCCCGGATTTCGGATGGATCGAGCGACTCGGGGTCATCGAGAAGAAGTTCGGAACAGCCGAGAATTCCATTCAGGGGAGTCCGCAGTTCGTGAGGAAGTGACCAGGTGATGCTGCTGCGCAGCTCATCCAGTTTTTTCTGACTCTGCTGCTGCAAAACTGCCTGTTTTTCCAGTCGAGTCTGGATCGCTGTGAGCAGTTCACCAGGGGTGCAAGGTTTGGTGAGATAATCATCCGCTCCCAGTTGCATCCCTTTGCGGGTGTCCGTCTTGTCGGCGAGGGCGGTGAGGAAAATGAACGGAATCGTCGCTGTGGCGGGATTCTGGCGCAACTTGGTCAGGACTCCGTGACCGTCTATTTCGGGCATCATCACGTCGCACAGGATCAAATCCGGCAAGGTTTGGGCAGCCAGCTGAATGCCGATTTTGCCATTTTCTGCCCCAAGGGCTTCAAATTCCTCCGCATCCAGCAGTTCTAAAATGTTTTCTCGAATGGCTCGCTCGTCCTCAATTACTAAAATCTTTGTCATCTGTTACCTGTGAGTTGTGGTTTGGGAGTTGATTCTTTTGATGATAGCATTTGATGATAGCAAATTTGTTCGCCGGCAGTCTTTCTTTGAGAGGGAACCCTGGCCTGATCCCAGGAGAACGCCGTGGTTACAGAAAATCAAGGGAATTCCCCAACTTAAGTTATCCCCACATATTACCACGCTGCCGGCTATATTTGCCAACATTTTACTAGACGAGTAACTTTTCAAATTCAGCCGCCGGCAGGGAACGGCTGAACAAATAGCCTTGCATTTCATCGCACTGGTGCTGCCGCAAAAAGGCCAGCTCGGCTTCTGTCTCCACTCCCTCAGCAATCACTTTGAGATCCAGCTGGTGGGCCATGTCAATCAGGGCCGATGTGATGGCCGTGTTTCTGGCATCAGCGCTGATATTCTTGACAAAAGTCCGGTCAATTTTTAAAATGTCAAAGGGGAACTGTTGCAAATAGCGTAAAGAAGAGTAGCCGGTGCCAAAATCATCAATGGCAATTTGCAGTCCCAGGGCTTTTAAGGCACTCAAGCGCCGGATGGCGGCTTGGGAATTTTCCAGGAGGACGCTTTCGGTAAGCTCCAAGTCTAGATAGCTAGGGTTGAAACCTGTTTCGATTAATATATCGGTTAAGCGCTGGCGCATGTTGAGTTGGCTGAACTGGCGGCTCGACAAATTGACGGCTACCCGTAAAGCGGAAAAACCAGCTTGATGCCAGACTTGCGCCTGCCGAGTAACCATACGATTCAATAAACCCTGAACCATAGACATAGCCGATTATTCCCTCGGGATTGGAAAGCGTATGGGCACCCTCGGAGACTTCTATCCTGGCGTATGAAAAATCCGGATTGCCGGGAACTGGCGCAAATTGATTGCCAACAGCTACTCCGTCCAAGATCGTTTGTGACTCTGTGCCTCTCTTTGCTATTACATTCAGGTAGTGATTTACAATCCCCACGACCTTTACCGCTGAAAAAGCCACGTTTTTGATCAACTGATTATTGGGACTCAACGTGACCATGGTCGGGTCTCCATTACTGGCATACGGTCCATTTTGAATA
>JALOOK010000316.1 GCA_025454445.1 Oscillatoria sp. Prado101
CAAAAGTTTTTCTTCCTCTGTCCTGCGAAACAGAAACAGGTGAAGGTTTGGGGGGTCAGCGCCTTGCAATCTCCCCCCTGTGTGCCGGGTAAGCGTGATTCAGCGCCGTTAAAATGCGCTTCGTCCCCAGCCTGCCGGTGGCACTGCAGGCGGCAGCGAGTGCCAGCACCGGCACACGGCCAAAAATTGTAACAAACCGGAGCTGCAATTAAGGAATTCGCTTAAAAGCTTTGGCCGCAGACCGTTTCTTAGCCACAGCTACAGACAGGGGTGGAGCGCCTTGAGGGAGCTGTTTAGCCATGTCCAGTGCCTGCAGGCCATCAAGGATTGCCTCCCTCACCAGCGTTTCGGTTTCCCGACTCAGCATCAGACGCAAGCAGTCGAGGGTAACGCCAAGGTCAGTCCTGTCGAGCCGGTGGCTGGCTGCTAAACCTGTCAGCTGCCGCACCGCAATCAGACGCTTGAGGGGATCTGCATCAGTCAGGTTTGTCACCAAAGCGTTGAAAGAAGCTTCATCCCGACTCGCTTGACCCGAGATCATGTGCGCTGCCAGCAGGACTAAGATGGCCATCGTGCCCAAACCTTGCAGGATCGCACCGGCAGCAATCCAGTGGTTTTCTGAGTGTTCCCAAATCGTTTCAGCCATGTAAGTGCTGAGGATGGCCACAGAGCCGGTGGCGGCTGCAGCGGCTAAATGGGAGTTCGCGCCCCGGAAAAACTGGCGCAGCTCTAACTGGATAATTTTCCAGTTCCAGAGCACCGTGTAAACCCCCAACATCACCAGCACGCCGGTGCCGGTGGCCACCAGCAGCTTCCAGTTCCAGAGCAACAGGGCCACGAGCGCCGTCAGGCCCAAAAGCCAGCCTCCCAGTCCCCGGAAGCGGTGCCGCGAAAACTTCTGAAAAGCTGCAATTTTAAATTCTGGAAGCGATTTTTCCTGAATCACATTGATAAGTTGCTGCCACCGAGATAACGCCTGTGCCACGTTAGCTTACCTGTTTACTGCCAAAAAGAAAAGGACGAGCGCTTTAAGGCTGCTGGAGGCGTCGGGAGGGGCTAGAGGCCAGAGGCTCGTCTGAGAATTTTTCCCCCGCTCAGCAGGGGCGGGTTCACGCTTGAATGTCTGTGGGCTGGGGAGGATATTGCTCAACCCGCCCCACAAGCAGCAGCCCCAGCCAGTCCAGTGCCTTTTCAGACTGACCGCTCTCAAGCTATTTTCGGTTGAGTCAGACCGCAGACTGGCGGTTCGGGCCGCACAAAATCGGCGGATTGTATCTAGCTATAGCAGATTGTAAGTGAGTGAAGTACAGATTTTAATCCCTTATCCCCCTTTCGGGGGTGGGTTTTTTAGATATGGGGTATTTTTAGGTTCGGTCGCAGGGTGGCTGGGGAGGAGGGGGTAACTTACATGACCAGGGGTTCGGTAGTTCCACGCCTAACACATAGAAAAAACCTGCCCTTGTCAGGCGTCCCACTCCGGGTGGTTCGGTTTACCGCATGCGGAATTACGGTAAACCGAAACAAGAGTGCAGTTTTAGGAGCCAGCGCCCCACTGGCTGTATGTTCGGTTTACCGCATGCGGAATTACGGGAAACCGAAACAAGAGTGCAGTTTTAGGTACACTGGCAACCGTCACCGCCCCGAAATGCCAGCAGTGAGGGGATTTCACCTTGGGCGAGCCAGCGCCCCACTGGCTGTATGTTCGGTTTACCGCATGCGGAATTACGGGAAACCGAAACAAGAGTGCAGTTTTAGGTACACTGGCAACCGTCACCCCCCCCGAAATGCCCGCAGTCAGGGGATTTCACCTTGGGCGAGCCAGCGCCCCACTGGCTGTATGTTCGGTTTACCGCATGCGGAATTACGGGAAACCGAAGTAAGAGTGCATACCCTCCTAAAAAAGAGGGGGAAATTCTCTTGCGCCCCCCTTTCGTAGTGCCGGTGGCACAAAATCCCGCCCCGTTATCTCTCGTTCCCAGCCAGGCCGCATGGAACGCCATCTGCCGGAGCCGCCGACTTTCAAGGAAAAAGCAGGTTAAAAGCCAAGCAGCTTACCACACGGAGACTGCCCTTTGGGGGGATCTAACTTTACTCCGCGCCCGCGTTAAAACTGCTATATATTTCAATACCTGCAGCCGGTGCGCAGATGAGAAACTATGTGTTAAGGCCCGCAGGCCGCACCCCTGGTGCCGGTGCCCCCAGCACTAGGTCACGAAGCTCAAGTCGCCCACCGTCAGGTGGCCATCAAAAGTCAAGAAAGTCACCCGGCAGATATTCTTGGCCCTCACACTCAATTGAGCGTTGGGGGGAATCTGAGAGTCAGAACCGGCCAGATTGGGGCCTGGGATTTCAGCGCTGGCCACTGGCTGGCCGTCGCCGTCGTAGGCCACCAAAACCGCCCGCCGCGAACTGGTGACAAAGCCGCTGACAAAGCGAACAGGCTGGCTGAAAGTGGCTTCCACAAAGCCACTCTTAGGCGCTCCCATTAACACAGTGCTGCCAGAGTGGGGAGGAAAAGCTGGGTTCGAGGGATTAATGGCAACCGCATTGTTGAAGGTCACGCCCCACTTTTCAAATTGGCTGTCTACGACTTCAAAACATTTCAAATCTTCCAAATACAACCGCACGCAGGCAGGCGCACTAACCAATAAGTGTTCCTCTTTTGTCGTCCGCTCCCGATAGGGAGACGCCACAATTTCGGGCGGCTCGCGCCAACCAATCTCTGGTTCAGGGTTGTCTGGCTTTTTGAAGCCGTTACATTGAACATTGCACTGTTCTGCCATAGCTCCTCTTCACACAGTTTCCCATTCCACGACATAGCCCATCAGGCGATATATGGCGGCAATGATTTTGGATTTTAAGGCGGGCTTTTGGTAATCTAAACATAGAAAATATAAAAATCTAAAATTTATTTTCTTTTCTAGTTACCCGGCGGCTATCCCAGACGACGCTCTGGCGATCTCTTCTGAGAGGACAGAGATCGCAAAAGTTCCAGCCCCAACGGCTTGGCGCACCTCACCGCACTCCCAGCCCAGATGAAATTTGCAGGGTGTCACCCCTCACCCCTACCATTGTCTCCCATTTCCGCAAATTTGGCTGGCTGTCCCTGAAGCCTGACACCGCTTGCCCTGACACCGGCCATTCCCAGGTTCTGTGACAACGCCTGTTGCGCCAACCGGCCAGGTTGCGCCCAGCAGCGGCAGCTGGGGGCGCGGTCGGGGTTTTATCAAATCTTTATAAAATGGAATTAAACTTTACAATATCTTTACATTCTCAAACCGGCACAGGCCCGGTGCTGATCGGCGTGGGGGCGGCTGCCGGCTGCCGGTGGCGGCGGTTGCCTGATGAAAAGCCAATCTAAAATTTACAATCTATAGCGGTTTTCAGTTGGATGAAGTACACGCCAGAAACCCGGTAACTTTGGCGAAACCGGGTTTCTCAGTACCTCACTCATACGAAAAACGCTATAAAATCGTCTGTAGCCCTATCAATGAGGTTGGTTCATGTTTCTCCCACCAGGTTTTGAGCAGCAATCCACTGTCACCGCTCTCGGCAGAATGGTGTACTACACCGCCGTTGGGGAACCTTGGCTAACCCCGACAGATGCCGGTAATGACAATTTGGACACATTAGTTTTTCTCCACGGTTTCGGTGGGGGTTCCTCTGCCTACGAGTGGTCGAAAGTCTACCCAGCGTTGGCAGCAGAATATCGCATTATAGCACCAGATTTAATCGGTTGGGGGCGTTCCGAGCATCCGGCGCGGAATTACCAGATTGACGACTATATCACCACGATTGTCGAATTCATTGAGAAGACTTGCGACCGGCCCGTTACGGCCATCGCCTCTTCCCTGACGGCTGCCTTCACCATCCGCGCTGCCATCCAGCGCCCGGATTTATTTAAATCCCTGATTTTGACATCCCCCGCCGGTCTGTCCGACTTTGGGGAAAATTACAGGAACAGCTTCTTTGCCCAGCTAGCCGGCACCCCCCTGCTAGACCGGCTCATTTACAGTGCCGGGATTGCCACCGAAGCAGGTATCCGCAACTTCCTGGAAAGCCGGCAATTCGCCCGCCCCGATCGCGTTTACCAGGAAATTGCAGACGCCTACCTGGAATCAGCTTTGCAGCCCAATGCCGAATATGCCGCCCTCTCATTCGTGCGCGGCGATTTGTGTTTTGACTTGTCCCTGTATATCACCCAGCTGAACGTGCCCACAGCCATCATTTGGGGACAGCAGTCAGAATTCACCGGCCCTGAAATTGGCAAGCGTTTGGCTGCCCTCAACCCCCAAGCAATCCGCTACTTTCAACAGCTTGATGATGTGGGGCTGACGCCGCAGCTGGAACTTCCCGCTGTTACTGCGGGACTGGTACGGCGATTTTTAACACTGCTCTCACCGGAAACCTCAGCTGACTGACGCACCATTTGCACAGTTTTAGGCAAAACTGCAGCCAGCATCGCCACAACGTCATCAGGCACCCGGGCTGCAGTTTCAGCATCTAAATACTGCTCAAACAGCGTCAAAATCGCCGCTGCTCGCCACAGTGGCACGGCATGCTGAATCGCCTTTTGCGTGAGGTCAATCCATTTTTGCCTGGTGGCATAAGCCTGCTGCCGGGCTTCCCGGGACTCGGGATGAACCAAGACCGCATCGCCGAGCGGAATCACCCGCACACAAGTCAGGTCGAATAAACCGCCGACTGCTGACCCCGCCCCGGCAAACTCGGCATGGTGGCGCTTGCAAATAATCAGACCGCCCAGGCGCTCTGGAGCTAGCGCCAGCAGCTGGCCACTCTTCAGCTGTGACACGATCTGAGTTGAGTTAGTGGCGACTTGAGGGAGGAAGACTTTATCTGCCATGACAACCTATAGAACCCGCTATTCTCATGGTGGTGATATTTTTTATGAATATACAGCGATCGCCGACATACAGGAGATGTGACCCTAGAGGTTGGGCTATGTGATTTAAATCATAAACAAACAGTGATAAAGAACAGCCATAATAGTGACCGCCGTCACCAGCCCCCCCCGGAGAGCGCAGAATGATTGTCTGGGGTCTGTTCCCCAGTAGGGGCCGGTTTATAGCGTTTTTTCCTATGAGTGAGGTACTGAGAAACCCGGTTTCTTTAAGAAACCGGGTTTCTGGCGTGTGCTTCATCCAACTGAAAACCGCTATATCAATATATTCCCAGGCAAGTCAGGCTATTTGTTTGCCCGCGCCCCACACGATGCCCGCCCTGCGGGTTGGCGTCGGGCGGGCACAGGGGGAGAGCGCCATATTGGCAGCGGGTTTATCAAAATATTACACGGGAAGTTACAATATCTGTTTAACCGCCCCTACTTGTCTCCAGCAATCAACCAGCGCCGCCCGATCTAGGGGTCAGCTAAGCGGCAAGCAGAAGCTCTGATTTCCTATCCTTAAGAAAGGCAATCTGCCTTCTGTAAATTCCGCCATACTGAGGCTATAGCCAACTGCTGCAAGAGGACGTTGAGGAACTCGGTATAGAAGATGGAGATTTTATCGAGGATCTCAAGTCTATCAATTTTGCCGGCAAGCATCTGTTGGGACTGATTAGCGACAGCCTGGACTTCTCGAAGATTAAAGCCCGCATGATCAGGCTGTGTCTGGAAACTTTCGACATTGCCACACACTTCGTCACCAATGGGGCAGTGACGTGGTGGAATCTCCTGTTGGCCACACACTTCGTCACCAATGGGTCAGTGACGATCTGTGTGGAATCTCCCCAAACCACACACTTCGTCACCAATGGGACAGTGACGATCTGTGTGGAATCTCCCCAAACCACACACTTCGTCACCAATGGGTCAGTGACGATCTGTGTGGAATCTCCCCAAACCACACACTTCGTCA
>JALOOK010000317.1 GCA_025454445.1 Oscillatoria sp. Prado101
ACCCTAGAATACCCAAACTGCCAACGATGCCCGCACCTGTAAGCGCCAACCCCACTGCATTTCCCCTGATCGCTGTTGTCGGTCAAGAAGCCATCAAACAAGCCCTGCTGCTGTCAGCTGTCGATCCGGGACTGGGAGGGGTGGCGATTGCCGGTCGTCGCGGCACCGCGAAATCCGTCATGGCACGCGCCGTACACTCCTTACTGCCACCGATTGAAATTGTCAAGGGGTCTGTCAGCAACTGTGACCCCAACAAGCCCGAAGAGTGGGACGATTACACCCGCGCCCTGTACTGTCCGGACGAGACTGGGAACTCTGCAGCCGCTGATATCCCCACTGAAGTCATCCCCGCACCCTTCGTGCAAATTCCCCTAGGCGTAACAGAAGACCGGCTCCTGGGTTCGGTGGATGTCGAGCAGTCCGTCAAACGGGGCGAAACCGTATTCCAGCCCGGGCTGCTGGCGGCGGCGCACCGGGGCGTCCTCTATGTCGATGAAATTAACCTGCTCGACGACAATATCGCCAATCTGTTGCTCTCGTCACTCACAGAAGGGCGCAACCCGATCGAGCGCGAGGGCATCAGCTTCCAGCACCCCTGCAAACCCCTGCTGATCGCCACCTACAACCCAGAAGAAGGCCCGCTGCGGGAACACTTGCTCGACCGGATTGCCATTGCCCTCTCCGCTGACGGCGTGCTGGGAATGGACGACCGGGTGCGAGCTGTGGAGCAAGCCCTCTCCTACGCCAACTCCCCCCAAACATTCCTCGAACAGTACGCCGAAGACACCGATAACCTCAAAACCCAGATTATCCTGGCCCGGGAGTGGCTCAAGGAAGTCAGCATCACCGGCGAGCAAATCGCCTATCTCGTAGAAGAAGCGATTCGCGGAGGCGTCCAGGGACACCGCGCCGAACTGTTCGCCGTGCGCGTGGCCAAAGCAGCTGCAGCCCTGGAAGGGCGCACCGCAGTCAGCGCCGAGGATTTGCGCCGCGCTGTGGAACTGGTTATCGTCCCCCGCGCCACCATTGTCCAGACGCCCCCGGAACAGCAACCGCCGCCACCGCCGCCGCCACCGCCACCCCAGGATCAGTCCGAGCAAGAGCAAGAAGAAGAGGAAGACAAAGAAAACCCGGAACCGCCAGAGGAACAGCAGGCGACTGTCCCGGAAGAGTTTCTTTTTGACCCAGAAGGGGTGCTTCTCGACGACTCCGTGCTCTATTTCGCGCAAATGGCCAGCCGGCGGGGCAAGTCCGGCAGCCGCAGCGTTATTTTTTCTGATGACAGAGGGCGCTATGTCAAGCCGGTGCTGCCCAAGGGCAAGGTGCGGCGAATTGCGGTGGATGCCACCCTGAGGGCGGCTGCGCCTTACCAAAAAGCCCGGCGCGAGAGACTCGCTCGCGAAACCGCAGCATATCTTGCCAAAAAATCCCCAAATCCCCAAATCCCGGCACCCCCTCCCAACCGGCGCGTCTTCGTCGAAGAAGGTGATGTCCGCGCCAAGCGTCTGGCCAGAAAAGCCGGTGCCCTAGTCGTGTTTGTGGTGGACGCCTCTGGCTCAATGGCCCTCAACCGCATGCAGTCGGCGAAGGGTGCGGTGATGCAGCTGCTGCAGGAAGCGTATCAAAGTCGTGACCAAGTGGCGCTGATTCCCTTCCGGGGCGAACAAGCGGATGTGCTGCTCCCCCCAACTCGTTCGATTACCACGGCGCGACGGCGTTTGGAACGGCTCCCCTGCGGCGGGGGCTCGCCTCTGGCCCACGGGCTGACTCAGGCGGTGCGCGTGGGTGTCAATGCCCAGCAGTCTGGGGATATTGGCCAGGTGGTGATTGTGGCGATTACCGACGGGCGGGGGAATATTCCCCTGGCGCGTTCCCTGGGCGAGCCGGTTGTGGATGGGGAAAAGCCGGATATTAAGGGGGAGTTGCTGGAGATTGCGGCCAAGATTCGGGCGCTGGGTATTCAGCTGCTGGTGATCGATACGGAGAATAAGTTTATTTCCACCGGCTTTGCTAAGGAACTGGCTAAAACTGCCGGTGGGAAATACTATCACTTGCCCAAGGCGACAGACCAGGCGATAGCGGCGATGGCCAAGGATGCGATTGCCGGTATGAAATCGCGGTAGGCACCAGGGCCCACAGCTAGAGCGGTTTTTATCTGAGTGAGGTACTAAGAAACCCGGTTTCTTAAAGAAACCGGGTTTCTGGCATGTACTTCCCCTCGTTCCCAGGGCGGGCACGCTTTCCCGCCCCTACCGTCTGGGAATGCGCATCGGGAGGCTCTGCCTCCCCTGCCGGACAAGCAGCATTATTATTTTCTATTATCCGGAAGAAAGCATATATACAAAACCCGTCTAAACTCGGGTATTTGTGAAAACCATTTAATCGTAAGTTATCTCATTTAGTGTCCGCTGTCCGAAAAATGGCCGTCAACTGGGGCTGATGGCCACCGGCAGGGGGCAATTGGGCCACGAAAAGCAGACTGGCCGCACCGCTGCGGGGCCTAATTAGGGCAAATTTTGCAATATCCGGAAGAAAGCATATATACAAAACCGGTCTAAACTCGGGTATTTGTGAAAATCATTTAATCGTAAAATATCTCAGTGAGGGGCGGTCGCCCGGAAGCCCCTGACGCCAGAAACCGGGTTTCTTTAAGAAACCCGGTTTCTCAGGACAGGCGGGACAGATGTCCTACGTCCGTCTTCCGGGGGAGAGTTGGGGGACAATCTCGTCGGTGCGGGTGGCGGCGAAGCTGGCAAATCGTCGCGCTAGAGGTGGGACGAAGACTAGGGGACTGCTAAAGCCGGTGAAGAGATGAATTCCCTGGAATCCGGGGATTTCCCCGATTGAGGGGAGTTGATCGGGACTGAATGCGACTAAGCACTGGTGCCAGGTTGCCGGCAGGTTAGCTAAAGCCGGCAAAATTTTGGCGATTTCAGTGCGAATTGCGGCTTCACTTTCGGCGGGGTTTACTGCAGTGTTGGGAACGCTGGGGTTGGTTAAGACGCGGCTGATTTGTCCGATTCTGATTCTGCCGTCTAGAAACTGAATCGCACCGGCATCAAGGATAGGCGGTGCCAATTCTCGCTCGGGTTCGTCCCAAAGTTTTTCAGCTTCTTGGGTGCTGGCACTCGTCTCCAATTGTAAGCGCTGGTTGGTCGCTGACATGACACAGGTTCGCAGGTGGGTGTGGACGGGGGGAGTTTCGAGAAGTTCAGTACAGGTAAAATAGATTCGGGTGTCGATACCGGCTGCTTTGAGGGTGGAGCGAGTAATTCCGCCGGCGCAGATGGCGACGTTGGCGGCGCGAATTGTGCCGGTGGGAGTGGTGACGCCGGTGATGCAATTGCCTTCGCGCAGGAGTCCGGAGACTGGGGCAATTTGCATTGCGCCGCCGGCTCGGATCAAGGCTTGACAGTACGCCCGCACGAGAGCTTCTGGCTGGACGTGCCCGTGACGGACTGTAAGAGCGCCGGCGATCGATTCGGGATTGAGTAGTGGTTCGAGATCGCAGGCTTCGCTGACGCTGATCAATCGGGGAGCTATGGCGCAATTGGCAAAACCAGCGGCTATTTGTTCCGGGTTTTCGCCGGTGGCAACTGTCAGTAAAAGGTCTAATTCGCGGAACAGGATATTGGCGTCTAATTCTTCGGACAGGGTGCGCAGGAGTGCAATCCCTTCGGCGCTGAGTTGGCGCGTCAGTTCTGTGGTGCCCGCCCAGTAGGCAACACCGGCGTAACTGAGGCGAGTTGCGTTTTGCATCGCTGGGTGCTGCTCTAACAGGAGGACAGAAAAGCCTTTCTTGGCTAATTCATAGCTAAGAGCCGCACCAGTTATGCCGGCTCCGACTACAGTCCAGTCGTAGGTTTTCATCCTTGTTTAAACCGATTTATTTGCCTGTTATAATTATATCTCGTAGGACAGGCGTCCCGCCTGTCCCGCAGGAGCAAAGAAGGCTTTATTCTCGCAGGAGAAGCAGTCGCAGCGGATGGATATGTATGTGCCAAGGGAAGGGGCGATCTTTGAGAGCCGCCCATTTTTCTTTGAAGACTTCCGCTTGCAAGTGGTAGTCTCGATCGCTTGCAGGAGGGTGGTGCAGCTTCAGATAAAGCGTCATCCGGTGTGGGGTTTCGCTCGTCGCCGCTAGCCAGCAAGGGAAAGTGTTTTCCAGGCTGGCGTCGTTGGGGAAACTCAGCTGGTGGGCGCGAATTCCCACCCATCTCAAATCCTCCGGAATCGGTTCGATGACTTGCAAGGTGCAGCCCCAGTCGGTGGCTTCTATCTGCTGGGTGCCGGTGGCGACAGCGCCAGAAAAGTTTTTGCATCCTGTTAGTTGGGCAACGCTGAATGTGGGGGGTTTTTCAAAAATGTTGTGTTTGGAACCACAAGCGACTGCTTTTCCTCGCTCAATCACTAATATATTTTGACAAACTCGGTAAGCTTCTTCCAGATTGTGCGTCACAAAAAGAGTGACGCCCGGGTAATTTGCTAGCAGGGAAATCAGTTGCTTTTCTAGCTGGTTGCGCAGGTGGGTGTCCAGTGCGGAAAACGGCTCATCCAGTAACAGCGCTTCTGGCTGGCTGGCTAGGGCTCTCGCCAGGGCAACTCGCTGCTGCTGACCTCCAGAAAGTTGGTGAGGGTAGCGGTTTTCTAATCCCTGCAACTGAAAGGCAGCCAGTTGGGTTTGCACCTCCTGATTGATGGTGGAACGAGGTCTGCCCTTTGGCAAACCGAAGGCAATATTTTGAGCTACTGTTAAATGAGGGAAGAGGGCGTAGTTTTGAAATAAAAAGCCAATGCGGCGCTGGCGAGAAGGCAGGTTAATTCCCTGTTCCGAGTCAAACAGCACGCGCCGGTTCAAGACAATTTTCCCCCGACGGGGGGTTGACAAACCGGCAATGCAGCGCAGAGTCATGCTCTTTCCAGAACCGGAAGCCCCTAAAAGTCCCAGCACCTCCCCCCTGAGTTCAATTCCACATCGAGGGGAAAGCTAGAAAGTGGCTTTTCGATATCTGCGAACAGCCCTATTTCTGAAGGCGGGCAATCGTGTTTGTAGGGCATTAGGGGCGCTGCAGGTGGCTGTTTCTCCGTGAGGGCGATTGCGGGTGCCGGTGCGCCAAAAGCCAAGCGCCGCCCGGATGCAGACCAATAATTGACCCCCGCCAGCACACTCAGGGAAATTCCCAGAATAATCAGCACCCAGATGGAAGCTTGCTTCATGTCACCTGCTTCCACGGCAAAATAAATCGCCATTGGCACAGTTTGGGTTTGTCCGGGAATATTGCCGGCGAGCATCAGCGTCGCGCCGAATTCCCCCAGCCCGCGCGTAAATGCTAGAATTGTTCCCGCCACAATTCCAGGGTACGCCAGTGGCACCATCACCCGCCAAAAAACAGTCCATTCCGACGCCCCCAAAGTGCGGGCGGCGTGCAAGAGATTGGGGTCAATTTGCTCAAAGGCTGCCAGGGCTGTTTTGTACATCAGCGGGAAGGCTACGACTGTGGCAGTAATAACTGTTGCCGGCCATGAGAAAATTACAGTTAATCCGAATTGCAGCAAAAACTGGCCAACCGGCCCATTTCTGCCGAACAGCAACAGCAACAAAAACCCCAGCACTGTTGGCGGCAAAACCAGGGGGGCGATGAAAAATCCCTCAATTATTGCTTTGCCTTTGATGCGAGTTCCCAGCATCCACCGTGCGGCGGCAATCCCCATAAAGAAGGTGATTGCAGTCGCTAGCGCTGCGGTTTTCAGGGATATCCATAAAGGGGAGAAGTCAAATGCCATCGAATTGTTAATTTTGGGTTTTATCTGTGAGCGGCGTGGGCGTCACAGCTAGAAACCGGGTTTCTTTAAGAAACCCGGTTTCTTTCCCT
>JALOOK010000318.1 GCA_025454445.1 Oscillatoria sp. Prado101
TGCCGCCTTTGGCGCGGGGTCGATTTACCCAAGCTTTGTCCAGCGCTTTCAGGTGGCCCCCAACGAACTGACCCTGGAACGCCCCTTTATCGAGGATTCGATCAACTACACGCGCATGGCCTACAACCTGGACAAGATCCAGGAGTCTACGTACGACGCCGACCGCGCGCTCTCGCCGGCCGGGCTGGCCGAGCAGCCGGAGTCCATTCGCAACGTGCGGCTGTGGGATTATCGCCCCTTGCTGCAGACGTACAACCAGGTGCAGGCGCTGCGCCAGTTTTATGCTTTCAATGATGTGGATGTGGACCGCTACCTCATCGACGGTCGTGTCGAGCAGGTGATGGTGGCCGCGCGCGAACTGGCTCATCTCGCCCGCCGCATTAGTCACGGCTGACGGTCTGCCCGAGTTCTATGCCAAGGACCTGCCCGTGCAGGGCACGATTCCCATCACGCGGCCCGAGGTCTACTTTGGCGAGCTGACCAACGATTACGTGATCGGCGGCACCGCCATGGACGAGTTCAATTATCCGCAGGCGTCCGGCTATGCCACGACCAACTTCTCAGCCGACACCGGTATCCCTATGACGATGGCCAACCGGCTGCTGTTTGCGCTGCGTTTTGCCGAAGTCAACATGTTGCTCAACCAGGATATCACGAGCGACAGCCAACTGTTGTGGCGGCGCAACATCATGGAACGCGTGCGTCTCCTCGCCCCTTTCCTGATGTACGACAGCGATCCCTACATTGTAGTCGGCAGCGATGGCCACATGTACTGGATTGTCGACGCCTACACCACCAGCGATAGGTATCCGTATTCAGATCCGGGTAAAGAGGGGTTTAACTACATCCGCAATTCTGTCAAAGCTGTTATCGACGCCTACAGTGGCAATGTTACTTTCTATGTTGCTGACCTCTCTGACCCGATTATTGCCAGCTGGAATGCGATTTTTCCCCACTTGTTCAGACCGCTGCGCGACATGCCGGTGACTCTGCGCAATCACATCCGCTATCCGTTGGATTTGTTTGGCATTCAGTCGGAACGCTTGCTGACTTATCACATGACAGACGCGCAGGTGTTCTACAATCGGGATGACCAGTGGCAGGTTCCCACCGAAATCTACGCCGGCGAACCCCGACCGGTGGAGCCGTACTATTTGATTATGAAACTGCCCACCGCTGAGTCAGAAGAATTTATCCTGCTGCACCCGTTTACGCCGACAAAGCGGAACAATCTTATCGCTTGGCTGGCGGGCCGGTCGGATGGTGAAAATTACGGCAAGCTGCTGCTGTACCAGTTTCCCAAGCAGCGGCAGGTCTACGGGCCAGAACAAATTGAGGCCCGGATTAACCAAGATCCAATTATCTCCCAGCAGATCTCTCTGTGGAACCGGCAGGGTTCGAGTGCCATTCAAGGGAATCTGCTAGTAATTCCGATTGAACAGTCGCTGCTCTATGTGGAGCCCCTGTATCTGGAAGCGGCGCAAAATAGCTTGCCAACGCTGGTGAGGGTGATTGTGGCCTATGAAAACCGCATTGCTATGGCAGAAACCCTGGAACTGGCACTGGAAGCGATTTTCCAGCCGGAGAAAATCAAGGTGCCGGTGATTCTCAGCCCCATAGAGGGCGCGGAGGTGCCGGCTGTCCCGCCCCAGCGCTAGGCGGTCTGGCGTTGGGTTATAGAAATAGACGGTAAGTTTAGTATAAGGTATCTCACTTGTTAGTGGAGACAGGGACAGGCGAGACGTCTGTCCTACGTCCTGCGAAGCATAGGCGTAGGGCAGGCGTTCCCTCCGCGCCCTCAAGGTCTCGCTTGACAGGCAAGACTCCTGTCCTACGTCCTTTCCCGTGCGTGGCTACTGCTATACAAGGTATCTCACTTGCTAGTAGAGACAGGGACAGGCGTCTCGCCTGTCCTACGTCCTAACCTGAGTTTTGGGCCGGTGGGTTGTTTGAATAAGTATTCAAACAAATACTATATAATTTTTGGCAATAAAAGCTTTATAAAAATAAGATATGGCTAGTATAATTATATAACTTACGAATAATTAGTGATCGAAATGGCTGCCGGCGCGACCCGAGTGCGGGGCCATGCAACTGCCAAGGGAGTGGGGGAGCGGGGGAGCGGGGAAAATTGCCCATGCCCCATGCCCCATGCCCCATGCCCCATGCCCCATGCCGTGGCTGAGGAAGAGGGGTGACATTGTTAAAATTCTGCGGATTCTGCCTATTGCAGCTATCCAGTCCGATAAACTGCTCTCGGTAGACTTGTGATTGGTAAAAAACTATAAGTTGAGGCTTGTTATGGATGCTGCTGCTCTCTGGCAACGATATCAGGACTGGCTCTACTACCACGAGGGGCTGGGATTTTACCTGGATGTCAGCCGCATGAGATTTGATGACGCATTTGTGGGAGCTTTGAAGCCCAAGTTTGAGAAGGCGTTTAAAGATATGGCGGCTCTGGAGGCGGGAGCGATTGCCAACCCGGACGAGAACCGCATGGTTGGCCACTACTGGCTGCGCGATCCAGATTTAGCGCCATCACCGGCACTCAAGCAGGAGATTGTGGAAACCCTGGAGCGGGTGGAAGCGTTTGCCCAAAAAGTCCACACCGGCGCGATCCACCCCCCCTACGCCGCTAAATTTACCGATGTCCTCTCCATCGGGATTGGCGGTTCCGCCCTCGGACCGGAATTTGTGGCAGCTGCCCTCGCGCCTTCTTTCCCGCCGATGGGGATTCACTTCATCGACAATACTGACCCCGCCGGCATTGACAGCACTCTCTCCCAGCTGAAAGACCGGCTCAAGAGTACCCTGGTAATCGTGATTTCCAAATCTGGGGGAACGCCAGACACCCGCAACGGCATGGTTGAGGTTCAGCACGCTTACTCGCTTCACAACCTGAACTTCGCCCAACATGCGGTGGCGATTACCGGACACGACAGCGGTTTGGACAAGCTGGCTAAGTCAGAGGGCTGGCTGGAGACTTTCCCCATGCACGACTGGGTGGGGGGGCGCACTTCGGAAATGTCTGTGGTGGGGTTGCTACCGGCAGCTTTGCAGGGAATTGGGATTCGCGAGATGCTTGCCGGTGCCAAGGAAATGGACGTGGCGACTCGGGTGGCGGACATTAAACGCAATCCAGCCGCTCTGCTGGCGCTGTGCTGGTATTATGCCGGCAATGGGCGCGGCGAAAAGGACATGGTGGTGCTGCCTTATAAGGACTCGCTGCTGCTGTTCAGCCGGTATTTGCAGCAACTGGTGATGGAATCTCTGGGGAAAGAGAAAGATTTGCAGGGGAATACTGTCTACCAGGGGATTGCGGTTTACGGGAATAAGGGTTCGACAGACCAGCACGCCTACGTGCAGCAGTTGCGGGAGGGGGTGCCGAATTTCTTCGCAACGTTTATTGAGGTGCTGGAAGACAGGAACGGGCCATCTCCGGAGGTGGAAGCAGGTGGAATTACCTCAGGGGATTACCTTTCGGGTTTCTTGCTGGGAACGCGAGAGGCTCTGTTTGAAAATCTGCGAGATTCGATTACGGTGACGATTGGGCAAGTCAATCCGGGGACAGTTGGGGCGTTAATTGCGCTGTACGAGCGAGCGGTTGGATTGTACGCTTCTTTGGTGAATATTAACGCTTATCACCAGCCGGGTGTGGAAGCGGGGAAGAAGGCGGCAGCTGCGATTTTGGATTTGCAGAAGCGTGTTTTGCAGGTGCTGAAAGCGGAGGGTGCGCCGATGACTTTGGAGGCGCTGGCGGAGCGTGCCGGTGTTCCCGATCAGGTAGAGTCGATTTACAAGATTGTGCGGCATCTGGCGGCGAACCGGCGCGGTGTGGTGTTGCAGGGAAATCTTGCTGAGCCTGCGAGTTTGAGAGTTTTTCTGTCTTAACGCGGCAGGCGCTTCGCCCTGGCGCTTTTAGCCCACCGGCAAACAGGAGGACTTCAGTCCTCACTCCAAACATTGTAGGGTGCCGCTTTCTAAGAGTGCGGCACCTTACTTTATTATAGCGGTTTTCAGTTGGATGAAGTACATGCCAGAAACCCGGTTTCTTAAAGAAACCGGGTTTCTCAGTCCCTCACTCAGATGAAACCGCTATAGGAACCGGCATCACCGATTGGGGTGAAGTCAATAAACTTTTTGCCCGATATAATTTCCCTTGGGATTGTACTGACAAACTAAGTAGTCGTTCCCACCGGCAGTAGCCAAACCGCACCCTACTTCTGTGGTATTGCGCCAAATGACTTGGGTGTAGTGACCGACATCTTGCCACTTCCCACTACTGGAGACATCGGGGAAAGTGCCGGCGACGAAAAATTTCTTTTCGCTCCCCCAACTATCTACCATCTGCGTGAAGGAAAAAGCCCCTGTAGTCCCCATCCAGAGGTTTTCTCCATAAGAGGCAGATCCACTGTGTTGAAATTGACCTGTTGAAGCCAGTTGATTTGCCCACTTCTGAGCCGCAGTTGCCACAGTGTCAGACCATTTGAGTGCGGGCACGCCCACTTCTTGCCGATATTTATTGTGAGCGGCTAAAATGTCATCTTTGTTAATTGTTCGTGCGGTTTGTGCGAACAGCTGGGAGGAATCAGATATCTTCTGAGTCTTCGCTGTTGCCGGTGCCTGCGCCGCTAGATTAAAACTAGCTGTGATAGCAGCAAACCCTAAGCCAATTCCAGCAGCTAGTGCCAGAGAAGTTTGCTTGTACAGTTTACGCATGATGGATAACTCCTCAGTAATGATAGCGGACCTGATTGCGCCTAACAGGTTTGCGGCCAGAAATCAGGAAACTTTAACAAACCTGTTTTTCCCTCGTTACCAACCTGAGGCTGGTAACGATAAGTCGCTGTCTATGCCGGCAGATGAGCGAGCGGACTAATCTATGTTTTATTTTGCCCCCTTACTGCTAACATCTGAAAGCTGATTGCCCACAACTTCCTGCAGCAAGCCGTCACAGGCGTCAAAAAGCAAATCGATGACTTGATTAAATCCCTCTGGCCCGCCATAGTAGGGGTCGGGGACTTCCTGGAGGTCATGGTGCGTGCAAAAGTCGCACATCATGCGAACTTTGTCGCGATATTTGCCGGCAGGGTCGAGGTAAAGAATATCCCGGTAATTCTCCCGATCCATTGCCAGAATTAAATCAAATTTCTCAAAATCTGCCTTTTGGAACTGGCGAGCTTGACCGATAAAGGTCATTCCCCGGGCTTTGGCGGCGGCGACCATGCGCCGGTCGGGCGGGCGGCCAATGTGATAGCCGCCGGTGCCGGCGGAGTCACAGACAATCCGGTCGCTGAGATTGCCTTGCTCAATCAAGTGATTCATGATATTCTCAGCTGCCGGTGAGCGGCAAATGTTGCCGAGGCAAACAAACAGGAGCTTGTAGGGCATCAGGGATTCTTGCGCTTTGTACAGTAAAAAGTCCGCACAATTCCTTTCAAGGAGGCGACAAACACCGCCTCGGGCTGTCTCGTAGCGGACTGTCTTTTATATCTTAAGATAGAAAGAAACCAAGGTTAAATTCGGCAACGAATTTGTACCATAAACGTTAAGAAACCCGGTTTCTTAAAGAAACCGGGTTTCTCGCCGCGCGGGGTTTTCTCACTTTCCCCGAAAATAAGAGAAGCAGGCGGATGACTTGCCTTTAGCACAAAATGCAGGCTTTGTCAACTGCCGCCAGCCAAATTATCCAGCAAGCGTGCCGGTGTTCAACCCCTGGGGAGCCCAGCCACTCTCTCAAAGGAAATTACAGACCCGGGAGGTTGAGTCCCCCTGTAAGTTCTTCCATGCGCTCCCGCATCGTGTCAGTAGATTTCTGGTAGGCATCTTTCATCGCCACCAAGACGAGTTCAGAAACCACGTCTGCTCCTTCTCCTAGCGCATCCGGTGAAATTTCCACCTTAAGGGGTTGTTGGTTCCCACTCAAGCAAACTTTGACCAAACCGCCACCGGCTTGTCCCTCGATTTCCATTTGGTCGAGTTCTTCCTGGAGCTTTTTCGCTCCTTCTTGTACCTGCTGGGCTTTCTTAAAAGCTTCGGTCAGCTCTTTCATTTTCCCCAGACCGAAGCCAAATCCCTGTCCTTTTGTCATAATTCCTTGACTCTGTATCGATTAGGCTTGTTTGTGACAGACTCTAGTCTAAGCGCTGGGCGCTTGC
>JALOOK010000319.1 GCA_025454445.1 Oscillatoria sp. Prado101
GTTTTTCAGTGTACAATTGTCAATTGTGCCTTGCGAAAACATTCACTCCCACATTTGGTGAATTTTTTGGAATTGAAACCGCTGACATCACAGCTGCTGCCCAAAGTCCTGGAGCTAGACCGGCTGTGTTTTGGCGGACTGTGGACTTTAGACGCCTACCAGCGAGAGTTAGCCAGCAACAACAGCGAGTTGCTGGTGCTGTCCATTCCCCCAGTGGACAGGCCCGAAAGCGGCGAGTCAGAGCGCTTGGTTGGCCTCGGTTGCCTGTGGGCGATTTTGGATGAGGCTCACATCACCCTGCTGGGCATTCATCCAGACTTCCAGCAGCAAGGGTTGGGTCAGGCGCTGCTGGCATACCTTCTGGGGGCAGCAGCCCAAAGGCACCTAGAGCGGGCCACTCTAGAAGTGCGGGCCTCTAACCGCGCCGCCCTCTGTCTCTACCAAAAATTTGGCTTTCAACAAGCCGGTCGCCGCCGCTGCTACTACCAAGACACCAATGAAGATTCTGGCAGGGAGAGAGTGGCCAGCGTCTGGCTTCAGCTGGCTGGCGTTTAGACTTAAGTCACTACCTTTGCCCCTAGCAAAGCTGAGGTTGAATCGCAGGGAAGGCAAGCCGGAAGCCCTGATTGACAGCGATGCTCTCCCGTCAGAGTGGCAGACCCTCCAGGCGTGCGCCCGGGCTGTAAAATGTAAACAATGGCAGATACCCGCTTCGGAAAAGATCGGTTTTCCGAAAAGCTTCTTCTGTCACAGGCAAGCGATCCGTTACATTAATTACAGAATAATTTTTAAACGCGCTTTCTTTGGGAAATTGCCAGATCGCCTAATTGCGCTTCGATTGCCAAATTGCCCGCACAGCTTGATGCAGCCAGCGTTTCCACACTGTCATGCGCCGGACGTCTCGCTTCAGACAAACCCGCCCTCGAGCGAGCGGGCCCATCACAGACAGCTAGATTAACTGTGCTAGAATCAGCTTACGGGCACGCAGCAGGTGATGGAAAAACGCCATGTTTGAACGCTTTACAGAAAAAGCCATTAAGGTGATTATGCTAGCCCAGGAGGAAGCACGTCGCCTGGGGCATAACTTCGTAGGTACTGAGCAGATCCTTCTGGGTCTGATAGGAGAAGGGACCGGTGTAGCCGCCAAAGTGCTGAAATCTATGGGCGTCAACCTGAAAGACGCCCGGATAGAGGTGGAAAAAATCATCGGCAGAGGCTCAGGCTTCGTCGCTGTTGAAATTCCCTTCACTCCAAGGGCCAAGCGGGTTTTGGAGCTCTCCCTAGAAGAAGCTCGCCAGCTGGGGCACAACTACATTGGCACGGAACACCTGCTCCTTGGCCTTATCCGTGAGGGGGAAGGCGTGGCAGCAAGAGTGCTGGAAAACCTGGGAGTTGACCTGTCGAAAGTCCGCACCCAAGTCATCCGCATGCTGGGCGAAACGGCAGAAGTCACCCCCGGCGCTAGTGGAGGTCGCACCAAAACCCCAACCCTGGATGAGTTTGGTGCCAACCTGACCCAAATGGCAGGGGAAGGCAAGCTTGACCCGGTGGTGGGACGCCAGAAGGAAATTGAACGGGTGATTCAGATTCTGGGACGCCGCACCAAAAACAACCCCGTGCTGATTGGGGAGCCCGGAGTCGGGAAAACCGCCATCGCCGAAGGTCTGGCTCAGCGGATCGCCAACAATGATGTGCCCGACATCCTGGAAGACAAGCGGGTCGTCACCCTGGACATCGGTCTGCTGGTGGCCGGCACTAAGTACCGGGGCGAATTTGAGGAGCGCCTCAAGAAAATTATGGATGAAATCCGCTCCGCCGGCAACGTCATCCTGGTGATAGATGAAGTTCACACCCTGATTGGGGCCGGTGCGGCTGAGGGCGCTATCGACGCCGCCAACATCCTCAAACCGGCACTGGCCCGGGGCGAACTGCAGTGCATCGGCGCAACTACCCTCGATGAGTACCGCAAGCACATCGAGCGCGATGCCGCCCTGGAACGCCGGTTCCAGCCAGTGATGGTGGGCGAGCCCAGCGTGGTAGAAACCATTGAGATTCTCTACGGTTTGCGCGAACGCTACGAGCAACATCATAAGCTGAAGATTTCCGACGCCGCCCTGGAAGCAGCCGCCAAGCTCTCTGACCGCTACATCTCAGACCGCTACTTGCCCGATAAGGCAATTGACCTGATTGATGAAGCCGGCTCCAGAGTCCGCCTGCTCACCTCCCAGCTGCCACCGGCAGCAAAAGAACTGGATAAGGAGCTGCGCCAAGTCCTCAAAGAAAAAGACGACGCCGTCCGGGCTCAGGACTTTGACCGCGCCGGCGAGCTGCGCGACCGCGAAATGGAAATTAAAGCGGAAATTCGCGCGCTCGCCCAAAACAAAAAGTCAGACTCCCCTCGCGGTGAGGATTTATCGCCGGTGGTCACCGAAGAGGACATCGCCCAAATCGTGGCCAGCTGGACAGGGGTGCCGGTGAACAAGCTCACCGAATCCGAATCCGAAAAGCTGCTGCACATGGAAGACACCCTGCACCAGCGTCTCATCGGTCAGGAAGAAGCTGTCAAGGCCGTCTCTCGGGCCATTCGCCGGGCTCGCGTCGGTCTGAAGAACCCCAACCGGCCTATCGCTAGCTTTATATTCTCTGGGCCCACCGGCGTCGGCAAGACGGAACTCACTAAGTCACTGGCGGCTTATTTCTTCGGTTCCGAAGACGCCATGATTCGGCTGGACATGTCCGAATATATGGAGCGCCACACTGTCTCCAAACTGATCGGTTCGCCTCCGGGCTATGTGGGGTACAACGAAGGTGGCCAGCTGACTGAAGCGGTGCGCCGTCGTCCCTACACCGTGGTGCTGTTCGACGAAATCGAAAAAGCCCACCCCGATGTCTTCAATATGCTGCTGCAAATTTTGGAAGACGGTCGCCTCACCGATGCCAAGGGTCGCACGGTGGACTTTAAGAATACCTTGCTGATCATGACCTCGAACATCGGTTCCAAGGTGATTGAAAAAGGTGGCGGCGGGATCGGCTTCGAGTTTTCCTCGGAAAATGAAGCGGAAACGCAGTACAACCGCATTCGCTCTCTGGTGAATGAAGAGCTCAAGCAGTATTTCCGCCCAGAGTTCCTCAACCGGCTTGACGAAATTATCGTCTTCCGTCAGCTGAACAAGGAGGAAGTCAAGCAAATCGCAGATATCATGCTGAAGGATGTCTTCAAGCGCCTGACTGACCAAGGTATCACCTTGGAAGTCACAGAACGGTTCAAAGACCGCTTGGTGCAAGAAGGCTACAACCCCAGCTACGGTGCGCGACCCCTGCGCCGCGCTATCATGCGCCTGCTGGAAGATGTCCTGGCTGAGGAAATCCTCTCAGGTCGCGTCAAGGAAGGCGACATTGCTATTGTCGATATGGGCGATGACGGTCAGGTGAAGGTACTTCCCAGTCAAAAGCCGGAACTGCAAGCTCAAGTTGGTTGAAACGCGGGGTGAGAGGGAAAAGGGTGTAGGGTGAGGCAAGTTTCTCTATTCCCTGTTTTCTCCCTTATAGCAGTATTCACTTAGGTTAAGACAGTAGGAATTGCGTCTCGCCTGTCCTACGCCTTTTACCCCTAGGCCACTGATGTCCTAACCAATAGGACTGCTGCGATACCGTTTCCACTTCGGTTTGATTGAATTTAAAAGCGGTAGAGAAGTTTCTTTCTCTACCGCTTTTTTGCGTTGATTATTTTTTCCTAGCATCGGATTGCTTTTTCTGTGCTGCACCCTATTTTATGAACCGCCAAGACGCCATAGACGCGAAGCGCGGCTTCCCGCAGGGTAGACGCCATAGACGCCAAGGAGGAAGAAAGAGGAAGAGGGGGAAACAATTAATTGTGGGAATTGAAGGGATATGATATTAGTTGGTGCTGCTGGCGGTGAGGGTGCGACGCTTGCGCAGCATTGAGCCGGCGGCGCTTAATCCTACCAAAGCTAAACCGGCCATGCTAGACGGTTCGGGGACTGCTTCCAGGTTTCCCGCCAGCGCCACACCATCATTGCCGCACTCAACAAACACATTGGCTAGATAGTCGCCGCTGCCAATCAAAGACCGGTTAAACTGGAACCCGATGGTTTGACTGCCGTTTGCCCCAAAGTGGCCAAAGTCAAGACCAGCAGCGGTCAGGGCACTGCTGGTAAGCATTGCAATGTCACCCACCTTTGTGCCAGAGTTGATGACATTGAGAATGGGGGTATTTCCCGTGGTGGGATTGCTGGCAACGTTAGCGGGATACAAGTAGTTGTAGGCAGCCTGTGCTGTCGGCAGGTCGGTGCCTAGAGTGTTGGTTTTGTTATACCCGGCGTTATAATACTGCCGCAAGCTGCCGTAGCCGTGGTTCGCTCCAGTCACGCTCTTGGCCTGGACATTCTGGTAAACGCCGGTGCTGGCGGCTCCAGAATCGTTAGTGCCGGCAAAGCGAATCCCAAACAAACTGCTTTGATTGCTGGCGGTAGTAAAATTATTGCCCGAGAAGTTGAAGAACAGGTCGCCCCAACCAACATTGCCGTCAGCAGCACTGCCGTTTGCAGTTCCCGTCAAGGGCATACCGCCAGTCAGCGCGACGAAAACGCTATCCGCCGTTTCTTTGATGGCCAGACCCTTAATTTCATAGGCCGCCCCACCAGAGCCATCATTGAAGGCATCGATGCCATAGTTCCAGCCGTTATGCAGCTGTCCCGCGCTAGCTTGCTGGCCCGTCGCAGAGATTAGGCAGACACTAGCAGCAACGGTTCCGAGTAAAGTGCGCATCCCGATAGTCTTCATTTGCAAGTCTCCTGATTGCTGTTCAACTCTGTCTTGATAACCAGCTTAAGCCAGCTAGTGTGAAGTTGCAAGCGGAAAACGGGCGTTTTCTATGAATTTATCGTGAAGTTTTCAGATGCCTGCGGCTGCCGATTTTAGGTATTTTCCCGGTCTCCCTAATTCAGTAATTTTACGGTATCGGTATTTTCAGTTTTCCTCTATGCAGCTGGAGAAGTTGATTAATTGAAAATCAGCCGGCAGTCCTTTTCAAGCCCCCAGAGAGCCAAACATTCCCGGCACCCTTTGCTCTTGGGAGGGGGGATAAGACCGGAGTAAAAGATTTCCCGGCATCCTTGAAGCCTGTGAGGGGGGGGATGAAAGTCGAGCGCTGCTTTTGATTGGTGGGGGGTGCCTTCCGCCTTGAGAGTTATTCGTAGAAGCATTGCCCAGAGAGCGGAACTCACCCAACTTTTGATTGGTGCGGGGTGAGTTCCGCCTTGAGATATCTCCGTAGAAGTAGTGACGAGAGGGCGGAACCCACCCTACTTTTAATTGCCGGTAGTTGATTTCACCGGCACAATTCAGGATATAATGACAAAATTGCTTGGCGGCGGTCTGAGTAAGACACCAGACTTTGACAGAACGGGAGTATCTGTAAGAGAGGACGAGATGGAACTAGAGGAAAAAGACTTAGAAAAGTCTCCTGCATGGTTGCGGGTGTGGCGCTCGCAGCGGGAAAATATACAGATTATAGTCCTGGCCCTGGCCTTAGCCCTGCTGATCCGCACCTTTGTGGCGGAACCGAGGTACATCCCGTCAGATTCGATGCTGCCAACCTTGCAGGTGGGCGACCGGCTGGTGGTGGAAAAAATATCCTACCACTTTCGGCCACCGGCAGCCGGTGAGATTGTAGTATTTTACCCGCCGCAACAGCTGCAAAAATACCTAGAATTTCAGGGCTTAACCGAAAAGCAAGCGTTGCAGCAAGTATTCATCAAGCGGATTATTGGGTCAGCCGGCCAAACGGTGGCAGTCAATAATGGCCAAGTATGGCTGAATGGCGAACCCCAGCAGGAAGATTACATTGCTGAACCGCCCGACTATGATTGGGGACCTGCGCCAGTTCCGGAGAATCAGTTTTTTGTCATGGGGGATAACCGTAACAATAGCAACGACTCCCACATCTGGGGATTTCTGGCCAAAGAGAGAATCATTGGCCGCGCCGCCTTTCGCTTTTGGCCCCCCAACCGCATCGGGCCGGTGTGAGGGCTGTCTGCGGTAGAGAGGCTATTGAGCGCGTCCCAGCGCCACTGGGAGAGGGGCCAGCGCCCGTTGGGCCAGAGCTGGCAGGACAAGTAGGGCTTTCCGCACCAGACGGGTGGGAAGCGAAACTTGGCACTGCACTAAAATAAGACTAGATAATTCGGGTAAAGCGGGACTTCCCATCTAGTCATAAAAATCAATTGGGTGGACGCGGGCAATGGGATTCTTTGATTCAGAGATCGTTCAGCAAGAAGCCAAACAGCTGTTTGAGGACTATCAAGCCC
>JALOOK010000011.1 GCA_025454445.1 Oscillatoria sp. Prado101
TGCAAAACTGCAATAAGGCTACGATTGAGGTTCACTACACGTTGCGAGAGGCTGCCCGCTACACTCTGGCGTCTCAAAAACTTCTCGGCGCTCCTAATTACTATTACGAACAAGTGCTGCAATTCCTGGGAAACAACCCAGAGGTTAGTGGGGAGCAACTCGCTGAGAAGATTATGGAGTTTGAGCGCCCTGATATGTACAGCAGTTACACGGTGACGGAGAATCGGTATCTCCGCGAGCTGCCGGCAAGACTTAATCCGCTGATAGATGAAATTCTGTCTTCTAATATGCCGGCAATTTCCCGAAGCGAGCTGAAGCCTTACCTGTACTGGGATGAACTCTTCGTCGATGCTGTGTTTTTGTTGAAAGCGCTTGCAAAGCGGTCGGGTTACGCTGAAAAGCGCTGCGATGAGTTTGTGGAGTTCTTAAAAACGTCAGTGATTTACAGGTATCAGCAGAACCCGCAAAAAATAAATCCAGATTTATCGGGGCTGGGTTTGCTGTTACCGCGAAGTAAGGGGCAGCTCGAACAGTACCGGTATTTGCCGGCTTTTTCTGATTTGAAACTTGCTGAACTGTTCCAGGCGATTCTAAAGCAGTAGCCATTGTAGTGCCGGTTAGCGATAGCGTAACCGGCACTACACCTGTTCGAGGCGATTCTATAGGAGGGATAGCCGGCAGCGGAGAAAAACCGGGTTTCGCCGAAGTTACCCGGTTTTTCGAGCTATAAATGAGTTCTAAATCATGCGGCACCGGCAGCAGTGGGGGGCAACTGCTTAACCGGCAGCACAACCGCAAACTCCGTTCCCTCACCGGGTTGGGAAAGCACCGTGATTTTCCCCCCATGTTTTTCGACAATCTGGTAGGATATAGAAAGCCCCAGCCCCGTGCCTTGACCTATTGGCTTGGTGGTGAAAAAGGGGTCAAAAATCTTGTCTTTGATGGCCGGCGGAATGCCCGGGCCATTATCTCGAATCACGATCGCAACATGGGAATAGGGGATTGGGAATTGGGAATTGGGCATTGGGCACTGCGAAGAATCTTCCCTGTGCGCCATGCGCCTGGGGCGATGCCCTATTGAAGTGCGAATCCAAATCGC
The DNA here is from genome assembly GCA_025454445.1 of Oscillatoria sp. Prado101. GTDB lineage: Bacteria > Cyanobacteriota > Cyanobacteriia > Cyanobacteriales > Oscillatoriaceae > Oscillatoria. Next base: position 1,100 of record JALOOK010000011.1, read on the forward strand.
TCTGCGCCCGACGCGCACAGGGGATTGCTGTTCTTCCCCACGCTCGTCGCCCGATGCCCCACACCCCATTTGCAGGGCGTCAATGGCATTGCTGAGAATATTCATAAATACCTGATTAAGCTGCGCTGGGTAGCACTCAACCAGTGGCAAGTTTCCGTACTCCTTGATAACTTCAATCCCTGCGAGCCGGTGATTCAGGATTAACAGCGTACTGTCAATGCCGGAGTGCAGGTCAACCTCTTTCATGTCGGCTTCATCCAGTCGCGAAAAGTTGCGCAGGGACAAAACCAGCTGGCGAATCCGCTCCGTTCCCACTCTCATGGAATTCAGGAGCTTGGGCAAGTCTTCTGCCAGAAAATCCAGGTCAATTTCTTCCAGCTTGGCTTCAAGTTCAGGCATGGGGTTGGGGCAGTGTTCCTGGTAGAGCAGCGCCAGTTCGAGCAACTCTTGAACGTAAGAATCGGCGTGTCTGAGATTGCCGTGGATAAAGTTAACCGGGTTGTTGATTTCATGAGCCAAGCCGGCTACCATTTGACCGAGGCTAGACATCTTTTCGCTCTGAATTAACTGAGCTTGAGTTTGCTTGAGTTCCTCCAGGGCAAGCAAGAGCTGGCTGGCTTTTTCGGTGGCGAAACGGGCGGAATTTTGGGCGGAAGCGTAGAGTTCTGCTTGGCTAATGGCGATCGCCAGCTGGTCGCAAACCGCCTGCAGCAGTTCCACTTCATCATCTTGCCACGAGCGCACATCGTTGTGCTGAGCGCAGACAATCACACCCTTCGCACCAGAGGGCGTCCGCACCGGCACATCCAAAAAAGAAGTGTAGCCCACAGACTGAAAGAATTGCCGCTCTACTGGATCGGAGATCGCTGCCACATCATCCACCAAGTAGATTTCCATATTAAACAGCTTTTGTGCCAGCGTTCCTGTGGCGTCAGCAGAGTAGTAACCCAGAAACGACGGCAAGTCGGGATTCTTGGCTTCATGGGCCACATGCCAGACCGGCGGCTGCGCGTCGGGGAGATACCAAATAAACAGGCAGCGGTCGGTTTGCAGCAAGGAGCGAATCTGGATGACGGCGGTTTCCAGGATGGTGTCGAGCTCCAGAGACTGGCGGATTTGACCGGCGAGCCGGTTGAGCAATTCTTCGCGCTGGACTTTTTGCCGCAACTGCGCTTCACTTTGCCGCTGCGCCTCCTCCGCCTGCTTGCGCTCTGCGATTTCCTGCTGTAGCTGCTGATTGGTTTCAGTGAGTGCTGCAGTCCGCTGCACCACCTTATCTTCCAGGTGTTCTTGATACTGTCGCAGCGCCTCTTCCGCCCGCTTGCGACGAGTGATGTCGGTAACGAAGCCGTCAATGCGGATAGGGGTGCCGCTCGCATCTTTTACCAGGTTAGATTGGTCGTGAACCCAGCGCACCTCTCCCGCCGGCAGCACAATCTGGTATTCCATTTCTATGCTGCCGGTGGCGAAAATATCCTGGAAATCGCACTCAACCTGCTGCCGGTATTCCGGGTGAACAACCTGCTGACAAAGGCTCGGACTGTCGAAGAACTCTTGGGGAGAACGCCCGTAAACTTTTTCGGCGGCTGGGTTAATGTAAAGCACCTTAAAAGTGGTGGCGTCAACCGACCACACCACGCTATTGAGAGAATTTAGAATGCCGTTGAGCCGCGCTTCACTCTCCTGCAATGCTACCTCTGCCTGCCGGCGCACAGCCATTTCCCTCTGCAACGCTTTCACGGTATCATTTAATTGGGCTGTCCGCTCCTCAACTCGCATTTCTAGCTGTTCGTTGAGCTGTTTGAGCGCTTCTTCCGCCCGCTTGGCGGGAGTCATGTCGCGCCCCACGGCATACACTAAACCTTTCTCAGGAACCGGCACATAAGTCCAAGCCAGCCACTTGTAGGAACCGTCTTTGCAGGGATAGCGATTCTCCACGAAGCCCGCCCCTCCACTCACGGCGTTTCGGTGCAAGTTGCCGCTCTATCTGAGGGATGAACGTTCTCGATGTACGGGTAAAAAAGGATCTCTTCCTGGCTGTAGCCGAGTGTTTTTTCAAAAGCCGGGTTCACACGCCTGAAACAGCCTTTCAAATCCGCAATGCAAAGCATGTCGAAAGAGAGGTTGAAGAAACTGTCCAGCTCAGCTTGGGACTGCTTGATTTCCTTGATGGAAGCAGCTACGCACTGGATGAGCAGGTTCAGGGAGTTTGTTAATTGCCCGACTTCATCAAATGTTTCCACCGGCACCCTCAGGTTAAAATTGCCTTCTGCGGTTACGCGCCTAGCAAGGGAGGTGGCGATTTGCAGGGGGCGAGCAATCGCCCCACTGGTGCGCAGTGCCAGAATCGCCGCCAGGGCGACTGAGAGCAGAATGCTACCGCCAACAATCTCAATTCGCACTACCTGTGCGTGTCGCACGGCGACTCCAGCCTCTTCCTCTTTTTCCGTGGCTTCCCCAATTAGTTGTGTTAAGTTCTCCTGAAAATCTTCCAGCTGCACCGCCTCCAACGCGCCGGCAAACTCCACCAGCGTATTTCTAGCTGTATAAAATTCCTTTGGCTGCAAAGAGGCTGTACCGATTCGCTCCAGGATCGCTTCTAGTTTTTGGATGCTGGCTTCTAGCCTCCCCCCGTAAACCCGCAGAAATTCTCTCATCTCTGCAGATTCTCTATCCCCCTCGCTCAACAATTCCGCTTCCATCCAAGATTTTGCCCTGGCTAAATCAGCCTTTACCCGCTCAATCGCCCGCCGCATCTCAGCTTTTTGGCTTTCCATCTTGGCGGAAGCAATTTTTTGGGGTTGGAGCGCAACGAGGGCAATAATTTTTTGCTGCCGCTCGCTCAACTCCAGAACAGAAACTTTCAAATCGTACAGCAGGGGTTCTTCTTCAAATGTTCTGGGATTTATAACCTGTGTTTGGTAAGAGTCTCCTGCCAGAATACCCGCGCCGGTTCCCAAAACAGCTATCCCAATCGCCAGGGCATAACCACAGGCAATCTTTTGCCTGATGTTTAAGCGACTGAGCCAGCGCTGTTTCCAAGTATTCTTTGAAACAATTAAATCTTGATTTTCCCCTCCAAGCACTAAAAAACCTTCTTTTAGGTAAGTTTTAATTAGGTTTGTCATGGCCAGCACCTTTCCCGATAGCGATCCTGTTTATAGCGGGCAAGCACTTGCGTGGAGTACAGTTCGAGAGCTTTCGCTGGACGCGAAAGCGCGTCCTTCCCCCCCTAGCCGGGGCGGACGGGCCAGCCCCTACAAGGGGGGAATTCTCTTGCGCCCCCCTTTTAAAAGGGGGGAAAGGGGGTATCTAATATCTGTACCTCACTCAGTTGCAATCTGCTATATCTCTATATTCTAGCCAAAAATTTTGGCAGTACACGATAAAAATTTTATAAATTTAATATGGTTTTGCTTTGATGTTAAAAAGCAAAATCATCCCTGTCTGGCTAAAAGTTCAGCCAACTTATCTCCAACTAGGGGTGAAGCTACACCCTGCGGTTGTGGGAAGCCCCAGCTCCCCGTCACTCAAAGCTTGAAGCGGTAAGGGTTTCAGAAATTTGGTCGAAAATTACCGACCGGCATGGCATCAACTTGAGCGCCGGCACTCTCCTCAACGCTCTGACTGACGGGTATTGATTGCAAGCTAACACCCCAATGTGAAGATCTCGTGAAGACAGGGAGGAACGAGTGTAAATTTATGTTATAGCAGTAGCCACGCACGGGAACGGACGTAGGACAGGCGCGAGTGTCCCAGAGATGTTGAGGTTGGAGGGAACGCCTGCCCTACGCTTTCCCTCCGATAGCGAAGCGGGACGCGACAGCGTCCTGCCCGTGTCCGCGCACTGACTGCCTACTGCTATAAAAATCCAGAATTCATACAATTCATACAATTCATACCAATTAATACAAATTCATACCGCTGGAGGCAGGTCGCAGGGGTGGGGCATGGGGCATGGGGGCAGCGGCTTGGCTCACAAGTGTAGGTTTTTTGCACACGGTGGCGCTCGGGGGGCACTGGTGTTAACTTAAAGTTAATAATCAACCGCGCCCGACGCAGAGAGCGCCAAGAAAGAAGAGGGAGTTGCCCACGGAAAAACGCCATTTCAGCCAAGGTGTGTAAAATACTTACACCTGTGAGCAGCGGCTTGGGGGGGCATGGGGCAGCGGCTTGGGGGGCTGACGCGCATGGCGTATGGGGAAGATTTACGCGCTCGCGAGAAATCAGCTTTTGCCCAATGCCCAATGCGGCACGCGAAGCGCTCCCGTAGGGGGGGCGTGCCCTATGCCGAATCCGCTACTATTGCCGGTCGCCAATGCCATCGCAGAGGTGCCGGTCTCCCTCAGCCACCAGAGCATTCGTCCGCAAATAATCACTTTGGCGCGGTTGTCAGTGGCCAGTGGCCAGTGTCCAGTCACCTTTGGCCTTTCCGCCGGTGAGCGATGTCACATCGAATGTCACATCGAATGCCGGTTTCAGCAGCTAAAGATGTGACATAGGTTTTGTGCGCTGCGTCTCCGAAATAGGAAAAGGCACCGAGTTTGTAATTGAGATTCCTCTCCCCTCAAATGCGTCGCCCAAGCTAGAATATTTCCCAGTACAGGCAGAAAATATGTGCGCCAATGCTAGCAGCTGCGCCGCATTGGAGCGAAGGCACCTAAATTTGTCGGAAAAAGCCGGGTCGGTGTGCGCCAATGCTAGCAGATGCCCAATCCGCCAGACTAGGGGGGGAGATGTTATGGAGGATGAATTTGGCCGCTTGACAGGAAACGTCTGTGCTGTAATAATATGAAACCATGATCGGAACATATTGGAATCTGAGCCAGCAATATTAGACCATGAGTGAAGTGATTTTGGGCAGTTATGACTTGCGCCTCACAGCGCTGTCACTGCTGATTGCAATTATTGCCTCTTATACAGCCGTAGACTTAGCGGGGCGAGTCACACCGGCATCCTCCCGGCTGTCGCGGCTGTTGTGGACTGCCGGTGGGGCAGTGGCAATGGGCACCGGCATTTGGTCGATGCACTTCATCGCCATGCTGGCCTTCAAACTGCCGGTGCCGGTCAGCTATGACGTGCCGCTCACCCTGCTGTCTTGGGCGGGTGCCATTGTCGCCTCGGGGCTGGCACTGCTGCTATTCAGCCGCCCGAGACTGACTGCGCCAGTGCTGAGCGGGGGGAGTGCAGTGATGGGACTGGCGATCGCCTCCATGCACTATTTGGGTATGGCAGCGGTGAGAGTGCCGGCGGCGGTGCACTACGACCCCTGGCTTGTGGGCCTGTCTGTGGCGATCGCAATCGCCGCATCGGGTGTTGCCTTGTGGCTGGCGTTTCAATTTCGCAATTCTACCGCACAAGGAAGCGACTGGCAGAAACTGGGCAGCGCCTGTATGATGGGTGTTGCGATCAGCGGCATGCACTACACCGGCATGTGGGCGACTTGCTTTTCCCGAATGCCCGATTTAGAAGGCATCCAAATTGAAGGCTCTGACAGTTCTTGGCTGGCGATTCAGATTGGTATTGCCACCCTGATTATCTTAAGCGGAACCCTGCTCGCCTCCCTGTTCGACCGGCGCTATGCCGCCCAGTCAGTCAGGCAAGAAGCCCTGCAAGAAAGCGAAAAGCAAATCCGGTCGCTGCTAGAGAAAATGCCAGTAGGGGTGCTGCTGCTGGATGGGGATGGCAAAATTATTTTCAGCAACCCAGTTGCCAGCAAATTGCTGGAGCTGGGAGAGTGCGAGCCGCTGGGGCCAAGTATTTTTGACCTCAATTTGCAGCTGCTGGACGAAGATGGCAAAGCTTTCTCCCCGCAAAAGAATCCCTTCAAACAAGCGATCGCCGGCAGCCAGCCGGTGCGCAACCAGGTTGCCGGACTGTCTCGCCCCAAGGAAAAAGAGCCGCTGTGGTTGCTGCTCAATTTTGACCCGCAGCTAGCGGTTTCGGGCGGCGTTGAGCGCGTCTTTTGCACCTTTAGCAACATAACAGATCGCAAGCAAGCACAGAAAAAGTTGCAGCAGCAAGCCGCTGCGATGGCAGCCGCTACGGATGGGATTGCGATTCTCAATTACAGCGGAGAGTTTATCTATACAAACCAGGCCCTCGTCAACATTTTTGGCTGCGACAGCGCCGAAGAACTGTTGGGCAAAAGCTGGCAAGAGCTGTACAGCGAATCCGAACTGCAACGGGCTGACAGAGAATGCTTCTCCAGCTTGTTGCAACAGGGGCACTGCCGCATGGACGCTGCCGGCTGCCGGCGCGACGGGAAGAAATTCTATCACGAAATATCGGTGACGCTGCTGTCAGAGGGTGAGAGAGTTTATATTGTCCGCGACATCACCGAGAGAAAGCTCGCAGAAGAGGCGCTGCGGGAGAGCAAGCATTTTATTGAGCGGATTGCCCAGGCATCTGCAAATCTTTTGTACATCTACGATGTAATTGAGAAGCGCAATGTCTATGCCAATCGCTCTGCAGCCGCTATTCTGGGCTACATGCCAGAACAGATTCAGATTCAAGACATGGGTGCGGCGCTGCTCACAGCTATTATGCACCCTGAGGACTTGGCAAAAATTCCAGACAATCTCCAGCAACTCTCCGCAATGGCAGATGGGGAGATTTTTGAACACGAGTACAGGCTCAATGACGCCCAAGGAGAATGGCGGACTTTCTTCGTCCGGGAAATCCCGTTCGCCAGAACTCCAGACGGCAAGCTGAAGCAGGTTTTGGGCACGGCGACTGAGATCACGGAGCGCAAAGCGCTAGAACGAGAACTCGCCTTGCGGGAAGCCAGACTGAATGCTTTTTTCAGCTGTGCGCCGCTGGGAAAGGCCATCCTGGACGACCGGCTGCGGGTCACGCAAATCAACGAACGGCTGGCAGAGATTGACAGACTGCCGGTGGGCGAGTATTTCGGCAAAAGCCTCCGGGAAGTCGTGCCCCAACTCGCCCCCACGCTCGAACCCCTCTGCCTGCAGGTGCTGGCCACCGGCAAACCGGCGATCAACCAAGAAGTGTCGGTAAAAGTGCCAGAAAAGCCCGGTATTGAGCGCCACTGGGTAGTGTCTTGCTTTCCGATTGCAGGGGAGAGAAATCGCCCCTCAGGCGTGGGCGCAGTTGTGATGGACATCACAGCTCGCAAACGAGCCGAGTTGGAACTGCGGTCAGTAACAGAACGCCTGCAATTCCTGCTCACTTCTAGCCCAGCGGTTATTTTTAGCAGCCAGCCCTGGGGAGACTATAAGATGACATTTCTCAGTGAGAACGCCAAGACAATTCTGGGCTACGAAGCGCGAGAATATATAGAGGATGCTTCTTTGTGGCCCAGCCTCATCCACCCAGAAGATCGGGAGCACATTTTTGCGGGACTGTCACAGCTGTTTGAAGTGGGGCGTCACTCCCACGAATACCGCATTTTGCACAAAGACGGGACTTATCGCTGGGTGTACAATCAGCTAAGGTTGGTGAGCGACTCTGCCGGCAGCCCCATCGAGCTGGTGGGGTATGTGGTAGATATTACTGAGCGCAAGCAGGCAGAAGAGGCGCTGCGGGAAAGCGCTTTTCGGGAGCGCTCTTTGGCTCAAGTTATTCAAAGGATACGCCAAACGCTGGATATTGAAACGATATTCAGGGCGACTGCGCAGGAATTGCGGCAAGTGCTCAGCTGCGACCGCGTTCTGGTGTATCGTTTCCGTCCCGACTGGAGTGGCGAGATCGTTGCTGAATCCGTCGGCACTGAGTGGATTTCCCTGCTCCAGGAACAAACTAGCAACCCGCAACTGACAGCGAACGCCACAGAAAACGATCGCTGCGCTGTCAGAGCGTTCGACAGCGCAAATGCCGTGACAGTCGGGGACACTTACCTGCAAGAAACCCGGGGCGGTGCCTACAGCCGGGGGGCATCGCACCTCGCTGTCTCCGATATCTACAGCGCAGGGTTTAACGACTGTTACATTAATTTGCTGGAACAGTTCCAAGCCAGAGCCTACCTCACGGTTCCGATTTTCTGTGGCAGTCAACTTTGGGGATTGCTGGCCAGCTATCAAAATTCTGGCTCCTGCCAGTGGAAGGAAGCCGAAATTCAGGTTGCCATTCAAATTGGCAGTCAGTTGGGAGTCGCTTTGCAGCAAGCCGAATTGCTGGAGCAGACCAAGCGGCAGTCGGAAGCGCTGCAAAAAGCTGTCGTGGCAGCCGATGCAGCAAACCGCGCCAAGAGCGAGTTTCTCTCTTCCATGAGCCACGAACTGCGAACCCCACTCAATGCTATTCTCGGCTTCGCTCAATTGATGGCCCGCGATTCCTTCGTGAGAGCGGAACACCAGCAATACCTGGGAATTATCAATCGCGCCGGCGAACACCTGCTGTCACTGATCAACGACATTCTGGAAATGTCCAAAATCGAGGCCGGCAGGTCGTCGTTAAATGAAAGCAGCTTTAACTTAATTCGCTTCCTGGACGCCCTGGAGGACATGTTGCGATTGAAAGCGGAGTCCAAGGGATTGCTGCTCCGGTTCGAACGCGATCCATATCTCCCTGAATTTGTCACAACTGATCAGGGTAAATTGCGCCAAGTGCTGATTAATATCCTGGGTAACGCTATTAAATTTACGGAAAAAGGCAGTGTGACGCTGCGCGTGAGAAGCGTTGGCAGTCAGGACGGCATTACTGACAGGGAAAGGACTAAAGTCCTGACTGCAAACCGTTTGCTCTTTGAAATTGAAGACACCGGCCCGGGGATTGCCCCAGAGGAAATGGACAAGCTGTTTGAAGCCTTTGGGCAAACTGAAACCGGTAGGAAATCCCTGCAAGGAACCGGACTGGGTTTGCCGATCAGCCGCAAGTTCGTGCAGATGATGGGAGGGGATATTAGCGTCAGCAGCACTCCGGGTGAGGGCAGCCTGTTTGCATTTGATATCCAGGTCAGCGTTACTGGCGCACTGGAAATGCAGCCGGTCGAGCCACAGCGCCAGGTAATTGGCCTAGCGCCCAACCAGCCCGAATATCGCATCTTGGTGGTTGACGACCGCTCGGAGAGCCGCCTTTTGCTGGTAAAATTGCTGACGTCAGTGGGCTTTTCCGTGCGAGAAGCTGAAAATGGGCGAGAGGCGATATCTGTGTGGGAGAGCTGGGAGCCGCACCTGATCTGCATGGACATGCGAATGCCGGTGATCAATGGCTATGAAGCAACTCAGCACATTAAAAGCACTCTGCGTGGTCAAGCCACGGTAATTGTCGCCCTGACGGCTAGCGCCTTTGAGGAAGACCGCAAGATGGTCTTGGATGCCGGTTGCGATGATTTTGTTCGCAAGCCATTCAAAGAAGATGAATTGCTGGAAAAAATCAGCAAACATTTGGGGGTAAAATATATCTGTGAGCAGTCACCGGCAGCCGCCACGGGCGGGCAGACAGGTGCAGAGGGTTCGCCAGGGGCTTTCCAGCTGACAGCTGACAGCTTGAAGGTGATGCCGGCTGAGTGGGAGGCGCAGGTATACCGCGCTGCACTTCAGTGCAGCGATGACCTGATTTTGGAGTTGATCGAGCAAATTCCCACCGAGTGCTACCCACTGGCGCAAGCGCTGGCGGATTTAGCAAACAACTACCAATTTGATAAAATTGAAGCATTAACTCAACAGGAGGCAGCGGGATGAGCGCCGAGCGGATTGACCCCTCCCAAAAAAATATTCTGATCGTTGACGACAACCCCAATAACCTGCGCTATTTAGCCACGCTCCTGACGGAGGAGGGGTATAAGGTGCGCAAAGCCTTGACCGGCCAGATGGCCCTCAAGGCGTGTCAGAACCTCTTGCCCGACCTGATTTTACTCGATATCATGATGCCGGATCTGGATGGGTATGAAGTCTGCCACCGCCTGAAAGCTGAGGTGCAAACCAGCAATATTCCAGTAATTTTCTTGAGCGCCCTGGATGATGTGTTCGACAAAGTGAAGGCGTTTAAGGTCGGGGGTGCGGACTACATCAGCAAGCCTTTTCAGCTGGAAGAAATTTTAGTCCGCATCCAAAATCAACTGGCGCTGAGAGAGTCGGAAATCAAAATTAACCGGCTCAACGCCGAACTGGAACAGCGGGTGCAAGAGCGCACCCGCCAGCTAGAAATAACGAATCAAGAACTCATCCAGGAAATTGTTGAGCGCAAGCAACTGCAAAATCAACTGCTGCACCTGGCGCTGCACGATTCGCTGACCGGCTTGCCCAACCGGGCTCTGTTCACCGAGCGCCTGGAACGGGCGATAGAAAGCGCTAAAGAACAGCCGGACTGTCAGTTTGCCGTGCTGTTTTTGGACTGCGATCGCTTCAAGGTTGTTAATGATTCTCTCGGACATCTGGTGGGGGATGAGTTGCTAATCGCCATCGCCCGCCGGCTAGAAGCATCTCTGCGCGAGGCTGACACCCTTGCCCGACTGGGCGGCGACGAATTCGCCATTCTCCTGGAAAATATCGCCGATATCAGCACAGCAACTCAAGTGGCAGAGGGAATTATTGAAAAGCTATCTTACCCTTTTCAACTCTCCAGACATGAGGTGTTCATCAATGCCAGTATCGGCATTACTCCCAGCCATATTTGCGGTGACAAGCCAGAATATCTGCTGCGGGATGCTGACACGGCCATGTATCGCGCCAAAGCGCTGGGAAAAGGCCGGTATCACGTCTTTGACCTGGCGATGCACCAAGAAGCGCTTCAGACTTTACAGCTAGAAAACGACCTGCGAAGGGCTGTCGGTAGCTCAGAATTCCTCGTTTACTACCAGCCAATTGTAGCGCTCAACACCGGCAGAATTGCTGGATTTGAAGCCCTCGTGCGCTGGCAGCACCCGGCACGCGGCTTCGTGTCTCCCGCTGAGTTTATTCCCGTGGCGGAAGAAACGGGCTTGATTGCCTCTATCGACACTTGGGTATTGCAGTCAGCTTGCAAACAGCTCAGCATCTGGCAGGAGCAAAAACTGGCTGACGCCTCCCTAACCGTCAGCGTCAATCTTTCAGCGCGGCATTTTTTCCAGCACAACTTAATTGAAGTGATTGATATAACGCTTCAAGAAACGCAGCTGAAGCCCCAAAGCTTAAAACTGGAAATAACCGAAACTGCGATAATGGAAAATGGGGAATCCGCTCGCAGCATGTTACAGCTACTCAGAGAGCGGCAAATCGGGGTCAGCCTCGATGACTTTGGCACCGGCTATTCCTCCCTAAGTTACCTGCACTGCTTTCCCGTGAGTGCTATCAAGATTGACCAGTCCTTTGTCAAGCGCATAGATGGCAGCCCCGAAAATAGCGGGCTGGTTCCCGCAATTGTCGGCATAGCCCGCACAATGGGTATGAGTGCGGTTGCCGAAGGTGTGGAAACCCAGGCTCAGCTCGCTCAACTCAGATCCCTGGGCTGTGATTTCGGTCAGGGATACCTGTTCTCTAAACCTTTGGAGAGCCAGTTAGCCGCTACCTTGCTGGCTGCAGCGCCCCAGTGGTAAATATAATCTATACCCTGGGTCAAATAAGAATGAGTACAAAGCCAGCTGCAACACCAAAGGGCCAGATTCTAGTGGTTGACAACCAGCCAGATAACCTGCGTCTTTTGTCCGCTATACTGGCCGCACAGGGATATAGGGTGCAAAAAGCGATTTCCGGGAAACAGGCATTGAAGGCGGCGCTCACCGCCCCTCCCGATTTGATTTTGCTCGACATCAACATGCCAGAGATGAATGGCTATGAAGTTTGCATGCAGCTGAAATCCTGCGCAGAAACTTGCGATATCCCGGTAATTTTTATCAGTGGGTTAGATCATGTGGCGGACAAAGTGCAAGCCTTTAGGGTAGGGGGGAGGGACTACATTACTAAACCGTTTCAGCTGGAAGAAGTCGTGGTGCGCGTAGAGAGCCAGCTCACTATCCGACGCCTGCAAATGAACCTTCAGGAGAAAACTCGGCTGCTAGAGGAACAAAATCAGAAGTTGCTTCAAGAGATTGAGAGCCGGCGCAGGGCTGAAGCTGCTTTACAGCAAGCGAACGAACAATTGCTGCACTACGCTCGCTCCGACAATTTGACGGAAATTGCCAACCGGCGTCACTTTGATGAATACTTGCTCTTGCAGTGGCGTCAAGGAGAGCGAGAGCAACTCTCTCTCTCCTTGATTTTGTGCGATATTGATTATTTTAAAGCCTATAATGATACTTACGGGCATCTAGCTGGGGATGCTTGTTTGAAGCGGGTTGCTAAAGCCATTAGCCTGGGGGTAACTCGTCCGCAGGATTTAGTAGCGCGTTACGGAGGCGAAGAATTTGCCGCCATCCTGCCCAATACAAATTTTCAGGAAGCTGTGCGGGTGGCGAGCGCCATCCACTTTCAGGTGCGGCAACTGCAGATTCCCCACGCCCTGTCACAGGTGAGTAACTGGATTACATTGAGCCAAGGCATTTCCACCACAGTGCCCAGCGATCGAGACTCTCCCGAAGCCCTAATTGCCAGTGCTGACAAGGCACTTTATCAAGCCAAGCAGCGGGGGCGCAATCAATACTGCGCCTATGGCCCGCGCTTGCCTAACTTGGAAACTGTTGAATTCTCCCTCAAACAGTATATTTTCGAGGAGTGAGCTTTGAGTAAGAAACCGGGTTTCTTCTAGAAACCCGGTTTCTGACACCGGCTGCCATGCTGTTGCCGTTTTCCATGAAGTTGTACGCCCCAAGCGGCGACTGCTGCGATTTCTCCCAGGGGGGGTGAGGGGCAAGCTGTAGTCACAACCTGCCACTTAGCCCCGATTTGGCTGCCGCAGGGGAATTTCAATCACAAACTCCGCTCCCTTTTCCGGGGCAGAAACGCACCGCAAACTGCCGCCGTGTTTTTCCACAACAATTTCGTAACTAATCGCCAACCCCAGACCGGTGCCCTTACCGGCAGGTTTGGTAGTGAAGAAAGGGTTAAACAGGTTCTGCCTGACTAATTCAGTCATCCCCGGACCGTTGTCGGCAATCGCAATCCGAGCGAATTGGGGACTGGGCATCGCGGCGGGAGTGGGCACTGGTAATTTTTCGTCTCCCCCACGCCCGATTCCCAATGCCCCATTCGTCACTGAAGTGCGGATGGTAATAGTGCTGGGGCAGGCTTTAATTTCCGAGGCCGGTCGCTGCTCGTTCCACTCATCCAAAGCATCAATTGCATTAGTGATAATATTCATAAACACCTGATTCATCTGACCGGCATAGCACTCCACCTTAGGCAGGTTGCCATATTCTTTAACAACCTGTATGGCGGGGTGTTCCGGTTTTGCTTTCAAGCGGTTTTGCAGGATCAGCAGCGTACTGTCAATGCCTTCGTGAATATCCACCTCTTTCATATCCGCTTCATCCAGGCGCGAGAAATTACGCAGCGACAGAACAATATCGCGGATGCGGTCGGCTCCCAGCTTCATAGAAGACAGCAGTTTCGGCAAGTCTTCTATGAGAAACTCCAAGTCTATCTCTTCCATTTCATGCAAAATTTCCGGTGCTGGATTGGGATAAATTTCCTGGTACAGTTCCAGCAGTCTCAAGATGTCTTCGGTGTACTCTTTGGCGTGAGTTAGGTTGCCAAAAATAAAATTGACCGGGTTGTTAATTTCGTGAGCGACACCGGCAACCAGCTGCCCCAGAGAAGACATTTTCTCGCTCTGAATCAGCCTCGACTGCGTGCGCTGCAGTTCCTGCAAAGCTTCTTCGAGTTGCTTTCGCGCCTGCCGCTCGCGGGCCAAGCTCAAGGCCCGCTCTTCTTCCGCCCGCTTCTGGCCGTCAATATCAGTGCAGGTGCCAAACCACCTGACAATCTGCCCTTCCCTGTTGCGAATGGGCAGGGCCCGACCGAGGTGCCAGCGATACTGTCCGTCCACTCGCTTCAAGCGGTATTCGATTTGGTAAGGCTCCCCCGTCTGCAAGGCTTGCGTCCAGACATCGAGGCTCCGCTCGCTGTCGTCAGGGTGCAGCACCGACTGCCACCCCCAGTTCTCGCTTTGCTCCACAGTCATGCCGGTGTAATCAACCCAGCGCTGGTTGAAGTAATCGTGCCTGCCGTCGGGCAAACTGCTCCACACCAGCTGCGGGATGGTTTCGGCGAGTGTGCGATAGCGCTGCTCGCTGGCTTCAGCCTCCGTGCGGGCGGCTTGTTCGAGCGCCAGCAGCAGGGCGCGTTCTGCCTCTGCCTGTTTGCGCAGGCTGATGTCGGTGTTAATTTCCAAAATCGCGCAAGGCGAGCCGGTTTCATGGCGCTGTAGCGTCCACCGGCTGGCCACCGGCAGCTGGGTGCCATCCCGCTTGGTGTGAGTCAGCTCTCCCTCCCAGTGCCCCTGATGCCGGCAGAACTCCAGGACTTCCTCCAAGGGCTGCGGAAAGACGGTCTGTAAAAAGGTGTGGATGTATTTGCCCGCTACTTCTTGTTTCTTCCAGCCGTACAGCCTTTCTGCGCCTTGATTCCAATAGGCGATCCGGTCGTCGAGAGTCCGAATCACAATCGCGTCACTGGCGAGGTCAATCATTTCTATATGCTGCCGCAGAGCTGCCTCCGCCTCTTTGCGCTCGCTGATTTCCCGGTTTAAGGCAGCGTTAATCACTTCCACCTCTTGTGCCCTTGTTTTTGCGCACAGCGCCTGACCCCAGGCAAAGCTGAGAGACGCCGAGACTAGCAAGCCGGCAGCCAGCACCAATTCCGGCACCGGCGACTGTTCCTCAGCCAGCAGCTTCGCATTGGGCCAGACTTGCACCCGCAACGTCATACCATCCAGGGGGAACGATATTTCCTGACCCCAAGCGTATGCGTTCTGCCTGCGCAAGGAGTCGCGGCTGAATATTTTCATCTGCCCCTCAAACACCCTCAGCCCGTATCCGGGGACAATCTCGTCATTCAAGAGGGTTTGGAACAAACCCTCGGTGCGAAAGGAAGCGAAAAGAAACCCGTCGAAGCTCCCTTTGTCGAAGACAGGGACATAGACCCACAACTCTCTGCTGCCTTGTTCTGAGAAAGAGGGAACTGCGATCATATCCTTCCACTTGCCGGACTTGGGCGCTAATACCTGCCGGTGCGACTCGCCCCCTGGGGCTTCAATTCCAAGTTGTGAAACTGTCCAGCGGGGCTGAAACGAGGCGTCCACCCACTGCACGGTTTGGCAATTCGAGTAGAAATCGATGTAAATTTGCGCACCGATTTTCCCCTGCTCAGCGGTGGGCTCCCCCCGCTTCTCCCAGCGGGCGGCCATCTGCTGCAGCCCCCCAATGCGGGCGGCAAGCTGCCCTTGCACTTCGTTTTTTACCGCCTCGGTGGCTAACTTAACCTTGCCCTCAATCTGTATGCGCTCCTGGAAGCTCGCTGCCTGCCAGATCCCTAGGGTGGCCAGGAGGGCGCAGCCCCCTATTAAGAGGGGGGTAACTCCCAGAACCCTTGCCTGCCAACTGGTGCCGGTGCCCCCCCACTTCCCCCATCCCCCAGATATCTTCTCTGTTTTCATAGCCCGCTCAACTCTGACGCCGTAGGACGATCTTGCCACACTTGCCAGATAGTGCGGGCAACGACCGGCAAATTATTAAAATTATAGCGGTTTTCAGTTGGATGAAGTACACGCCAGAAACCCGGTAACTTTGGCGAAACCGGGTTTCTCAGTACCTCACTCATACGAAAACCGCTATATATTATGAAATGCGCAAAATGTCTTGGGCTATGGTATTCAGGCTGCCAGAGAGAGGCCGGCGGGTGCTCTCCGGGCGCTGTGGCAGCTGACTTCCGGACATTGGGACAGGCATTCCGGCGGCACAGGCATTCCGGCCTACCTGAGAAACCGGGTTGATTTTGGCGAAGTGAAACTCGATTTCTTACCTCGTTTATTTACCTCGATTTTAAATTGGCTTTCATCAGCAGAGTGCTGTCAATCCCCTCGGAGATCGTAACAGCTGATTTAGCCTGCACCTAATTCAAAAAAAATCTAAACATTTAACCGCCAGCGCACGCCAAGCGGATGGCTTTCAGTATGGCCACAGATTGCCGTTTGGCCCAGCCGGCGCGTGCGTTGGCAGTCCTTGCTGGCGAATGGAAATTTCAATGATAAACTCCGTCCCCTGTCCCGGTGCCGAAAGGCACGTCAGCTGGCCCTTGTGTTTGTCCACCACAATCTGGTAACTAATAGACAGCCCCAGACCCGTACCTTTACCTACCGGCTTAGTCGTAAAGAAAGGGTCAAATAGCCTGCGGCGCACTTCCTCAGTCATGCCCGGGCCATTATCAGCAATCGCAATCCGAACAAATTGGGAATTGGGCATAGGGCATTGGGGATTGGGCATTGGGGATTTTTCTTCTTCC
Organism: Oscillatoria sp. Prado101; assembly: GCA_025454445.1. Classification (GTDB taxonomy): domain Bacteria; phylum Cyanobacteriota; class Cyanobacteriia; order Cyanobacteriales; family Oscillatoriaceae; genus Oscillatoria. Next base: position 17,416 of record JALOOK010000011.1, read on the forward strand.
CCATGCCCGATGCGCCCGGGCCCATTCCCCACCTCGGTGCGAATCCTAATCACTCGCGGTGCACTTTGAGTTTCCAGCACGTCAATCGCATTGGTGAGGATATTCATAAACACCTGATTCAGCTGACCGGCATAGCACTCCACCTCAGGCAAGTTGCCATACTCCTTAATCACTTGAATAGCTGGGTGTCCCCCTGTTTCTTTGAGCCGGTTTTGCAGCAATCTCAGCGTACTGTCAATGCCGTCGTGAATATCCACCCGCTTCATTGCCGCTTCATCCAAGCGCGAGAAATTGCGCAGCGAAAGCACAATATCGCGGATGCGCTCAGCGCCCATTTTCATTGAACCCAGCAGTTTGGGCAAATCTGACACCAAAAAATCCAGGTCGATTGACTCCGCCAAGTCTTGAATAGCCGGTGCCGGCACAGGATAGTGCTGCCGGTACAGCTCCAGCAATTGCAGCAAGTCTTGGATATAATTTCGAGCCGGGTCAATATTCCCATAGATAAAACTGACGGGATTGTTAATTTCGTGAGCGACACCGGCAACTAGCTGCCCCAAAGAGGACATTTTTTCACTGTGCACCAGCTGAGCCTGAGTGCGCTGGAGTTCTTGCAGCGCTCCCTGGAGTTGATCGGCTCTTTCTCGCTCTCGCGCTTCCGATTCCCGCAAGGCTGACTCAGCTCGCACGCGCTCGGTAATGTCGATGGCAACACCAATCAAGCCCACAACTTCACCGTTTTCACCCCACAGCGGTGTGACGCGATTATCGTAGACAACGCTGCCTATGTATGCGCTGCAATTTCCCTCAACACCTTCTCGCAAAACCAGGCGAATTGCTTCCAGGACGTTAGGCACAGATTGGTATAATTCAAAAACTGATTGCCCGACGACTTCCCCTGGCTGTAGTCCCATACCCTCTAACCCTTTTCCTTCAGAAAAAGTAAATATGCCCGTGCTGTCTATACCGTACAGGATAAGCGGCGCATTATTAATCACCGTCCGCAGGCGCTGCTCACTTTCGCGCAGTGCCGCATCCGCCTGCACGCGGTGGGTAATGTCGATCGTCAAACCATCCCAGAGAATATCTCCGCCGGCTTGTTTTTCCGCTCGAGCGATGATTTGCACCCACTTAGTGCGACCCGACGGCGTTTGTTTGCGACCTGACCAGCTGACAGGCTGCAAAGTCTGGGCTGAAACCGCAATCGCGCTCTCAAGACTTTGCAAGTCATCTGGATGAACCATATCAAAAAGCAGCTCAGGATTCTGCTGCACTTCCTCTGGCTCTAATTCATAGAGGTCGCGACAGCCGGAACTGACATAAGGGAAACAGCGGTAACCATCCGCACGCAACAGGAACTGGTAAATCATTCCCGGTACATTAGCCGCCAGCCTTTGGAACCTCGCCTCGCTTTGCCGCAGCGCCTCCGAAGCTTGCTGGCGCTCTGCAATTTCCTCCTGAAGTTGTTGATTTGCCAAAGCCAGTTCCTCAGTGCGCTCTTCCACCAAATCTTCCAGGTGATCTTGGTACTTTCGCAACTCTATTTCAGCTGTTTTGCGAGCGGTGATATCCAGGACTGTTCCGAATAACTGAATCACCCGCCCCTCGCTGTTGAGAACTGGTTGCCCTTGACCCCAGACATGTCGAACAGCTCCGTCAGGGCGGACAGTGCGAAATTCAAATTCATAAGCTTTCCCCTCATAGATCCCCCGCTCGACTGTTTGTTGCCAGAATTGCCGGTCATCCGGATGAATCATTTCTAGATGTTCTGAGTAAGTCGGTTCAGGTTGCTCTGGGTCAAGCCCATAAATTCGGAAGATTTCCTCTGACCAACTAATCTTCAGGGCGACGGCATCAAATTCCCAGCTGCCGCAGTGAGCTAGTTTTTGAGCCGCTGCCAGATTTGCCTCGCTCTTGCGCAGCGCTTCTTCCGCCAGCTTGCGCTCTGTAATATCCATCAGCAGCCCATCCCAGAGAATGTCGCCGCTGGCTTGCTTTTCCGGTCGGGAAGCTGCTCGCACCCACTTGATTTTTCCGGAAGGGGTGATGATGCGCCACTCCCAATTCCAGGACTGCAAAGTGCGGGCAGATTCTGCAATCGACTCCCGCAGAACGGGACAGTCATCGGGATGAACGAATTGATAACTTCCACTTTGCTGAAGCGTTTCTGGCTCAACTTCATAAAGGTCGCGGCATCCCGGACTGGCGTAGGTAAATGAGGCGACTCCATCCGCCGACAGCCGGTATTGATAAAGCATTCCCGGCACATTAGCCGCCAGCTTTTGGAAGCGAGCCTCACTTTCTCGCAATGCTTCCTCTGCCAGCTTGGCGAGAGTGATGTCCCGGGCAACCGCATACAGTAAACCTTCCTCCAAGACAGGAACGGATGTCCACGCCAGCCACTTGTACGAACCGTCTTTACAGCGATAGCGATTCTCAAAGTTGAGCGCGGTAGTGCCGGTGGAAAGCTCGCACATCTCGTTGAGGGTGGCGGCTAGTTCTTGGGGATGAACAAAATCCAGGAACGGTTTGGCAAGCAGTTCCTCTCTGGTGTAGCCTAAATTTTTTTCAAACGCTGGGTTCACACGGCGGAAATATCCGTCAAACCCGGCAATACAAAGCATATCGAATGAGATATTAAAAAAGCGGTCAAGTTCTTCTTGCGCCTGCTTGCGCTCCGCAATTTCTTGTTGCAGCTTTTGCAAGGCGACTGCCATATCGGCACGGGTTGCCTCGTCAGTTTCCAGCAGTTTGTCAATCTCTTCTTCCAGGTTGCGGTCACTCGGAGCCACCACGAACCCGTCGAATTCGTCTCCCCTAGCGATGAATGCAGTTTGTTCCGCCCAGCAGTTGATCCCGAACAGCTTGGAGCAGTATCCCGCCATTTTGCCGGCCATAAAACTGCTACCCCAGCAGACACCGAGAGCTTTCTGGTAGCGCCCTTCCCAATTGTGGGCGAGCCTAAAATGGCACGTTTTCTGTTTTTTGTCAATAGATAAAAGCTGCCAATTTCCCCAACCGGCTCCGGGTGCCAGTTTAGCTAGGGCAGCGAATCCCTCCCGGAAGTCGGAAAATTGGGATATTATCTGCCAGTCGCCCTCAACGCTTTTGCGCCCCAAGCTTTGCAGCGACGGATTGGAACCAGATCATTGGGCTCTATGATCTTCTGCTGCAGGCCACGCCTTCGCCGATCATTGAGGTCAACCGGGCCGTGGCCGTAGCGATGCGTGACGGCCCGTGGGCCGGGCTCGCGCTCGTCGACGCCATCCTGGCGCGCGGGGACCTCAGCGAGTATCACCTGGTGCATGCCGCGCAGGCCGACATGTACCGGCGGCTGCACAAAACCTCCGAAGCACGGGCGGCCTATCAACGGGCGCTTGCCTTGGCGCAGCAAGCGGCGGAGCAGCGTTATCTCGAGCGGCGGATGCGTGAACTGGCGTAGTAAAAACAAAAACACCAATTTTGAAAATTGGGCGTCGCGGTTGTCGAATTGGGGACGTCTCGAACGACTAGCTCATGTAAACCGTTAAGCACGGTCACTTTCTGCCTATAGGCGCAGGAAGGGGGACCCCATGTTGAATAAGGAGAAACC
>JALOOK010000320.1 GCA_025454445.1 Oscillatoria sp. Prado101
AAAGCCCAACTACTTTCCTTTGGGCTAAAGCCCAACTACTTTCCTTTGGGCTAAAGCCCAACTACTTTCCTTTGGGCTAAAGCCCAACTACTTTCCTTTTCCACTTTTCTGTATAAACACTCTCTAAAAATCCAGCACCAGCTGCAACGGTTTCGGAGGCTTAGCATCAGCAGGCAAAGGTTGCGGCTCATCTTGAACAGCGGGGCAATAGCGGGCATAATAACATTTGGCGCATTGCTCCCCCGAAGCCGGTTCCCACTGGCACTCCTCCCGCAGCCGCAGGGCGATTTCAGTGATAGTTTCCTCCGCCATCTCCTTGTATTCGGGACTGGCGTCAAAGCTGAATGTTTCGCCGGTGCGCAGATAGATTAAACTCAGCCGCTTCATACTTTTGCCGTATTTTTGTTCCAGCGCCAGATAGTACAAGCCAAGTTGCAGGTCAACCGCATCTGGCTCTAATGGCTTGACCACCTTATTAGATTTATAGTCAATCAACTCCAGACCGTCATCCAGCCAATCCAGCCGGTCGTAGCGCCCCGATAGAGAAAACTCCAAATTCTCAACCTGCAGACTTGCTTTAATTTGCCCTTCCACAGCCACCGGTTTGTGCAGAGCCGGCAGACTGGCAATAAAACAGCTATAATAGAACCGGAGAATTGCCAGACCCTCATAAATTTGGGAGTCATCCAGCTTTTTCTGGTTTGCACTCCAACAGAAGTCAATCCAATCTCTCCCAGGTTTGGCCTCCAAGTAGTGCCACTCCCAGTAAATCTTAGCCAAAGCCAGGTGCAGAGCCGTTCCCAGCGCATCCGAATTGGAGAAGCTAGGCTGCTTAATCCCGCGCTCATAGCGGAAATAATAGGCTTGCGGACACCGCTGGTAGACCTGTAGTTTAGTAGCTGATAGCTCGTAAGGCATAATCTCACCGGCGTCTGGAACGCCGCCAGAACCATCATAGTTACTTGTCTGATACAGACAATTCTAAAAGCCCACCGGCATTCTTGGGCCTTTATCTGCTAAAATAAGAAACCTCAAACTCTCCCCCCTCTTCTCTTGGCGACCGGGCGCGTCTTGGCGGTTCAATCATAAAAACTCACTCACCCGCCAGAAAGAGAATTCGCCGCCAGTGTTGAGGAGACACCGGCATCACAGAAAGGCGAGAGAGGCGGAGCAAGTCGAAGCCTTCAAAATGGCCATCTGCCTTAATCTGGGCGAGAGTGACAGGTTGGGGGAGCCGGCGCAGCGGGCGCACATCCACAACCACCCGTTTAGGGTGATTAAGTTGAGGATCGGGGTAAGGTGGAGAAATCACCTCAGCAATACCCACCACTTGGCGCTGAGTGCCGGTGTGGTAAAAGAGCGCCAAGTCGCCGGGGTTAGTCGCCCGCAGATGCTTGAGGGCCTGGGGATTGCTCACACCATCCCAAATTCCCTTGCCATCTGTTTCCAGCTGAGCGTAGGAATAATCCTGCGGCTCACTTTTGAACAGCCAATAAGCCATCGGTGAGAGTCCTCGAGTGCGGGGGGGGTAAAGTGTAACAGAACTGCCCGGCGGTTTGACGTCGGTCGAGGTGCCGGTCAGTTCGGGCAGGGGCTGGCACGCCCAACAGTAAAAAAGCTAGAACTCCCCGCCGCTGTCGCTGTAGCCACTGCCGCTGCTGGAGCCACCCATACCAGAGGCTGTATCCTGTTTAGACCCCAGCAGATCCAGTCGCTCCACTCTAATGATTGGTGTCGAGCGTTTGACACCGCTGGTGCGATCGTTCCAGTGATCGAACTTCAAGGAACCTTTAACCCCAATCAAACTGCCCTTGCGCACATAGTTAGCAGCTGTTTCCGCAGTCTTGTCCCACAGTTCCAGGGTGAACCAGTCAGGCTCATCACTGTTACGAGTCGGGCGTCTCACCGCCAGCGTCAGCCGGCACTTAACGGTGCCTGACTCGAAATACTTGACATCAGGGTCTTGGCCCACACGGCCCACTAAGGTTACGACATTAAGACTCATAATAGCTCTGTGCCTCGTGCTGATGCACTGTTGATAATGATGATAGCGACAAGGGCGGCCAAACATCGCTCCTTTCTGGGGAAATCCACGCGCCTGCCGGTGTCGTTGGGGACGGCAATCCGAGGCCCTAGCCAGAGAAAGCTGTTACCTGCGTGCGATAGCCGCCAAATGGAAGCAAGCCCTCATTATAGCCGGATTCGGCAGCAGGCTGCCAGGATTATACCGTGTGGCTGCCAGGTCCTGTCGGGCGAGCGTGAATTTCTCCCTCTGACTGGACTGAGGATAAAAAACGTAATAGAATCCAGCACGGCTACACTATAGTTGCAGACAGAAGCTTTTGATTGTGGGGGCGTAAAAACCTGTGGGTCTTTTCAATCGGATTTCTTTATCCCGGGATATGGGTATCGATCTCGGTACAGCCAACACCCTAGTCTATGTATCTGGTAAAGGTATTGTTCTCCAAGAACCCTCTGTAGTGGCCATTGACCAAAACGAAAAAGTGCCGCTGGCGGTGGGAGAAGACGCAAAAAAAATGCTAGGCCGCACCCCCGGAAACGTAGTAGCCCTCCGCCCCCTGCGCGATGGGGTGATTGCCGATTTTGACACAGCCGAACTGATGCTCAAGCACTTTATCCGGCGGGTGCATGAAGGCCGAACCCTCGTCTCCCCCCGGATTGTCATAGGCATCCCCTCAGGGGTAACAGGGGTGGAGCGGCGGGCGGTGATGGAAGCAGCCGCTCAGGCGGGTGCCAGAGATGTGTACCTGATCGACGAGCCGGTGGCTGCGGCCATCGGTGCGGGGCTGCCGGTAGCAGAGCCAACCGGCAACCTGATTGTCGATATTGGCGGCGGCACCACAGAAGTGGCCGTCCTCAGCTTGCAAGGAACCGTCCTCAGCGAATCCGTGCGCATCGCCGGGGACGAGCTCAACGAAGCGATCATCCAGTACATGAAAAAAGTCCACAACCTGGTAATTGGGGAGCGAACCTCTGAGGAGATCAAAATTCAGCTCGGTTCGGCCTACCCAACGCAAGATGACGACGATGCCAGTATGGACGTGCGCGGCTTGCACCTGCTCTCAGGTCTGCCCAGAACGATCACAATTAAAGGGCCAGAAATCCGCGAGAGCATGGCCGAACCCCTGGCCGTGATTGTGGAAGCGGTGAAGCGCACCCTGGAGCGAACCCCCCCTGAACTGGCATCCGACATTATCGATCGGGGTATAATGCTAGCAGGAGGCGGCGCTTTATTGAAGGGGCTCGACACCTTGATCAGCCACGAAACCGGCATTGTCACGCACGTCGCAGCCGACCCGCTCAGCTGCGTCGTGCTTGGCACAGGTCGCGTGCTGGAAAACTTCAAACAGCTGGAGCGCGTGTTCAGTGCTCGCTCGCGAAATATGTAACCAGTGCATGACTCTTGAGTGTTCCATAAAAAAACCGATTTCCAACGTCCCGCCTTCCGAGCCTGCAAACTCACTCACAACTGAGAACTGAAAATTTTCAACCCTTTATGTACACATTGCGTCGCTGGTGGGATCGGCATGGCTTACAAATGGCACTGGCGGTTATGGCCATCGGTGCGGCTGTCGCGGTGCAGCAGAGCCAAGGTTCAATTATCTTTGAGGTCTTCCAAACCGTTACCCGTCCTTTCGACTTGAGTCCCAATCTAGAAGAACAGCGGCAAAAAGCCCGCATGCTGGCAGGGGAGGAGCGGTTAGTCGAATTGGAAAAGCAAAACGAACAGCTCAAAAAGCTACTGGGTTACGTTTCTACCAAATCAGATCCAGGCGTTGTCGCACCCGTTGTCGGGCGCTCTGCTGACCACTGGTGGCAGCAAGTGACCTTGGGGCGCGGCAGGAAAGATGGCATAAAGAAGGGTTATATTGTCACCGGCCCGGGCGGTTTAATCGGTCGGATCGACGCCGTCACAGACCACACCAGCCGCGTCTTGCTGATCAGCGACCCTTCTTCCCGCGTCGGGGTAACAGTCAGCCGCAGCCGCAACATGGGTTTTATGCGGGGACAGGGAGCCAACCGAGCCGTGATGGAGTTCTTTGATAAAGTTCCAGATGTCCGCAAGGATGATGTCGTTGCCACTTCGCCCGTCTCTGAGCTGTTTGTCCCCGGCATTCCAGTCGGACGTATAGAATCAGTGAATCTCAGCAAAAGTCCCGCTCCTGAGGCGATCGTAGAGCTTTCTGCGCCGGTGAACGCCTTGGAGTGGGTGGTTGTATCGCAAAATAAGCCCATCCCTGAGATCGATATCTCTTCACAGCAGCGCCAAAATGAGACAAACAGCAGCAATTAGAACTAACTCTTTGAGCAAAACCTCTCGCTGGAACCCCCAGACTCGTCAGCTGCTCAATGTCCTGGTAACGGTTGGCTCTGCTTTCTTCTGCTTGCTGCTGTTGCCAACTCGCTTCCCCGGAATGACACTGCTGGGCATTGCCCCTAACTGGATGCTAATCTGGGTGGTGGCTTGGAGTGTTAAGCGCACAGCTTTTCAAGGAGGCGTGGCAGGGCTAGCTTTGGGGCTGCTCCAAGACAGCATGACCTCCCCCCATCCCACCCACGCCCTCAGCTTAGCTCTGGCCGGCATTTTGACCGCTTGGTTGCAGAAAGACCGCTTTGTCCAGGAAGATTTTATTTCCGTTTCCCTGATTGTGTTTGGCATGACTGTGGTCGTCGAGACGGTAGCCACTCTTCAGTTTAGCCTTCTCGGATATAACACCCTGGCTGAAATTTGGACTCGCCACCAGCTGGTGGCCCTCTCCTCTGCTATCCTCAGCAGCCTCTGGGCACCAGTTGTTTATTTTCCCCTCAATCGCTGGTGGGAGCAGATTAAAAACCCAGAGTCCGTTTAATTTTCAGGCGAGACGACCCGACTGCGGTGGGATTGGCGCTTGAGCTTGCGGTTATAGTTGATTTGTGAAATTGATTTTTTTTATAAACCGCGCCCGACGCGCCTGTGCGCGAAGGAAAGAGGGGAGAGAGGATTTCATTAATGATTTTATTAATGATTTGGAAGTGTTTTAGTTAGCGTCTCTCTCCAGCAGCAGGGTAACGGGGCCATCGTTTTCGATAGTGACTTGCATCATGGCTCCAAAAACGCCGGTTTCCACCCGCAAACCGCTCTGCCGCAATTTGCTTATGAATTGTTCGTAAAGCTGTTTGGCTTTTTCTGGAGCCGCTGAGCTGTCAAAAGAGGGTCGCCGGCCTTTGCGACAGTCGCCGTAAAGGGTGAACTGGCTCACCACTAACAGCTCCCCTCCGATTTCTTGAACCGATTTCTCCCAGCGACTCTCACCACCGGCAACGCCTGGAAACAACCGCAGTTCCAAGCACTTGCGAGCCATCCAGTCCAGCTCTGCCTCTGTATCTGTGCCGGCAATTCCCACGAGCAAGTTCAGCCCCCGGCCAATTTGGCCAACGACTTGACCCGCAACCGTAACTTGAGAAGATTTAACCCGCTGAACAACGACACGCATGGCGATTTTATAATTTGGAATTTATAGCAATAAACAGTAAGTTTAGGACACGCTCGATCAGAGGGAACGCCTGTCCTACGAAGGATAGGCGTAGGGCAGGCGTTCCCTCCGCACCCTTAAGGTCTCTGAGACAGGCGAGACGCCTGTCCTACGTCCGCGCCCTAAGTGACTACTGCTATACTGCTATAGGTTGGATTCGTCAATCCGCCATCCAAAATTGCAAGCAGCGACAGACGCAGACGCACGCAGATTTCAGGTTGTGCTGTCTAGCTTTTATCGGCGTGTGCCAGCGTTGATCGAGCGTCCTAAATGCAAGTTACTTCCCGAACCCTTTGGGCTGATCGCGTGCCGGCAGACAGACA
>JALOOK010000321.1 GCA_025454445.1 Oscillatoria sp. Prado101
CGCGAAATGCCAGCAGAAGGGGGATTTCACCCTTCCGACTCAGCTACCATTGGCTGTATGTTCGGTTTACCGCATGAGAAATTACGGGAAACCGAAGCAAAAGTGCAGAGCTTACAGGGATGGGTAACGGTAGCTGCACGCCAAACACAGAGAAAAAACCTACCCCTGCAAGGTGGGGGGTTGGGGGTGGGGTTCCTAGCACCGGCTCCCCCCCGCATCACCGAATTGTCCATCCTGATTTGGCCACAGATGCCGGTCTGTCCAGCAACACCGGCGCACCTGAAAGGCGGCGCATCTATATATATAAGTGTCAGAGTGGCTTGCACCTCGGATGAACCCGCCTCTTTTTTCGCCCCCTCCTCCCACACGGGGTTGGGGGTGGGGTTACTAGCACCGGCTCCCCCCCGCATCCCCGCGCTGTCCATCCTGATTTGGCCACAGATGCCGGTCTGTCCAGCAACACCGGCTTCCCCCGGCATCCCCGCGCTGTCCATCCTGATTTGGCCACAGATGCCGGTCTGTCCAGCAACACCGGCTTCCCCCTGGATCGCCGCGCTGTCCATCCTGATTTGGCCACAGATGCCGGTCTGTCCAGCAGTACCGGCGCACCTGAAAGGCGGCGCATCTATATATATAAGTGTCAGACTGGCACTGACACCGCCGGTGATCAACCCGCCTCTTTTTTCGCCCCCTCCTCCCACACGGGGTTGGGAGTGGGGTTGCTAGCACCGGCTTCCCCCTGGATCACCGCGCTGTCCATCGTGATTTGGCCACAGATGCCGGTCTGTCCAGCAGTACCGGCACTCGTTTATTCATCCCCTCCGCTGTGTCCCAAATATTTCGGCTCAGCCCGCCCCTATAGAGTGGGGCCGGGTTTCTAGTTGGCCCATCCCCTGCCCACCGGCACCCCATGCCCGCAACTCCCAGCCCTGACTAATGGCCCAATTCTGCTGACTGCGGTGCCGGTGTAAAACCGCATGGCCCGCACTCCTCTAACTGCCGGCGTTCTGGCTTTTGTTTCTTTGCTTAGTCTTTCGCGTTCTGCCTAAAACCGCAAAAGCCTTTCTATTTTAACATCTCATAATTACGCGCCACCTTTTTTAGATACACTAATTAAACATAAATTATGCCCTGGGGCGCTCGTCCGAGCCGGTGCGGGCCCTCTGAACACCCCCTGTTGGCGGCTGAATTGTAAAGAAATATTACAATATGCCGTCAAAGCGGTAAAACGGCTTGACAGCTAGGGAGGGGAGTCGCTATGGTTAATACATACCCGGGTACACAAATTAACAGCGATATGCAAGATAAGCAAAAAGTTACATTGTACCTTCCACCGGAACTGCATCGACAGCTGAAGATTCGAGCCGCAGTTGACAGCGAACCGATGTCAGCCATAGCAGAGAAAGCAATAGTTTTCTACATGGCGCATCCAGAGGTAGTAGACGAGGTAGAAGCATCCTACGGCAAGACCCACAGGGTATATTCGTGTCCAGAGTGTTCTACTTCGGTTGTCCTGAGAGATGGGGAGATGGTTTCTCTGAAATCTCAGCCAGGAGTGCTCGCAGATGAAGGGCTGTCGGTGGAGAGGGTGTCAAAGGTAAATTCCAGCTCCACACAAGAGGGAGAGGAAGAATTGGTGCCCTGCTAAGGCTTCCCGTGAGATCCCAAGACTAGCGCTGATTGTGCTAAAGTCAGCGGCTAGGAGCAGCCGGCACAAGCAATGTTTGCAACCGTCTCTAAAAGGTCGATTGGTCATGAAAGAAGAGCTCAATATACTGATTCAAGCTCAATACCCTTTAATATATCTCGTGACCTCTGAGGAAGAGCGGGCCGAGCAAGCAATTGCCGCGATTGCTCAGAGCAAGCCCCAACAAAGAGTCTTCATTTGGACAGTCACACACGGTATAGTCGAATACGGTCAGCCACGCACCACCACCCAGCACAACACTGTTTCACCAGAAGCGGCGATTGAGTGGGTGATACGGCAGAAAGAACCGGGTCTGTTTATATTCAAAGATTTACACGCATTCATCGACGCGCCAGTGACGACCAGATGGTTGCGGGATGCGATTGCCAGCTTTAAAGGCACGCAGAAAACCATTATAATAATGTCGCCAGTGCAGCAGGTGCCCATTGAGCTAGAAAAGGAAGTTGTCGTACTGGACTTCCCACTGCCAACAATGGCGGAGCTCAATCAAGTGCTGTCAGGCCATCTGGCTGACAGTCGCAACCGCCGGCTAACTACAGATGCGCGGGAAAAACTCCTGAAAGCAGCCTTGGGGTTGACGCGGGATGAAGCGGAAAAAGTTTATCGTAAAGCTCAAGTCACTGCAGGTCGCCTAACCGAAGCCGAAGTAGACATTGTTCTCTCCGAGAAAAAGCAGTTGATTCGGCGAAATGGTATACTGGAATATATTGAAGAAGACGAAACAATTGATTCCGTTGGCGGCTTGGAAGAGCTGAAGCGATGGCTGAAGCAACGCTCAAACGCATTCACAGAGCGGGCCAGAGAATATGGATTGCCCCAACCCAAAGGGATGCTGATTTTAGGCGTACCGGGATGCGGCAAATCGCTGATAGCCAAAACGACGGCTCGCCTGTGGGGGCTGCCCCTGCTGCGCTTAGATATGGGGCGCGTGTATGATGGGTCAATGGTGGGCCGGTCAGAGGCAAACCTGCGGAACGCGCTGAAGACAGCGGAATCTATCTCGCCTGTGATATTATTTATAGACGAGCTAGACAAAGCCTTTGCCGGCAGTGCCGGTTCAGCAGATTCGGATGGGGGGACATCGAGCCGGATATTCGGATCGTTCCTGACCTGGATGCAGGATAAAAAGTCGCCGGTGTTTGTCATGGCTACAGCTAACCGGGTAGAGCGTTTACCTGGGGAGTTTTTAAGAAAGGGCCGGTTTGATGAGATATTCTTTGTTGACTTGCCAATCAGCGAAGAGCGCCAAGATATTTTCAACATTCACCTGAGCAAGCGGCGTCGGGACATAGCTCGCTTCGATATCGAGCAACTGGCGAAAGTTTCCGAAGGCTTCTCAGGAGCAGAAATTGAGCAGGCGATCATTGCATCGATGTACGACGCCTTCGCTCAAGAGCGAGAATTCACGCAGCTGGACATTATTGCCGCCATTAAATCAACGCTGCCGCTGTCGAAGACAATGACAGAGCAAGTAACGGCCTTGCGAGACTGGGCCAGGCAGCGAGCGAGACCGGCTGCATCTTCCGTCGCCGAATATCAGCGACTGGAGTTCTAAAAGCTTTCTCCTGCTCCCAACAGGAGGAAAGGCTAGCAAGTAAATTGCTAGCGCGGTTACAAAAAGTCGCATGGCGACTGCATTCAAATCCAAACGTTGTCCAATCTCTCAAAGTCCTATTAGGAGGAAACCAAAATGTCTCACTTTAGCACCCTGCGCACCAAAATCACCGATGCCGAAATCCTGAAGGCTTCCCTGCGTGACCTGGGCATCAGCGTCAAGACCGAAGCTGATGTTCGCGGCTATAATGGCCAACGGGTTCGTTCCGACATCGTGGCAGTTTTGGAAGGCGAATATGACCTGGGGTGGTCTCGCAACAGCGACGGTTCTTTCGACCTGATCGCTGATCTGTGGGGAGTTGCCAAGAAGCACAATCAAACTGAACTGATCAACTCCATCAATCAAAAGTACGCCGTTAACAAGACCTTGGCAGAAGTCCGCCGTCCCGGTCTGCAAAACGCCAACGTCAAGCTGGTTGTGCAAAAGTAATTCAACCGAGCGCGTTCCGAAGCTCGGGGGTTAACCTAAAAAAGGGTTAACCCTTTTTTTTTCTCTATTTTTGACAAATCCCATTCCCTAGTCGGCGTGGGATTTTTGTGTTGGCATTGGCTATTGCTATAAAGAGACTCAGTTTGTAGTGGGGACTTCAGTCCCCAAAACCCTATCGGGTAGGGACTGAGGACAAATCCCATGCCCTTGCCGGCGTGGTATTTTTGCGTTTGCATTGCATTAGCTGTGCGGCTTTTAAATAAACTAAGTTTGTAGTGGGGACTTCAGTCCCCAAAACCCTGTCGGTTATGGACTGAAATCCCAACTACAAAAGGTTGATGGATGTAGGATTTTTACCTTTCTCTGAAAAGGCTTTACTGCCGGCTTGAGAAATCAAAAAATCCAAATTATTCTTATAATAATTAAGCGATTTATTCTAATTTTAAAAGATTCTCCCTGAACCGCCGCACCGGCACCCCGAAAATTACAGTGCGTTGTTGACGGTGAGTAGCTAGCAAGCTTGGTTGAAATTCCTCAAACAAATTCGGCACCGCCGCTTAATCGCATAATAGGGATGGGTGCAGCAGGAGCGCTCTCAGCAGCGCTATAAGCGTGCTTTTAGCATCAGGCGCACGGTTCCCCGACCGGCGTGGGGGCAATTCTCTAAAAAATTTAGTATCTTTTGTCCTATGAAGTCTTTTACTCCCGACCTAGATAGACAAATCCGGCAGTTGATGCGCCAGTGCGGCCAGCAAGCCGCACAAATGGCCAACCAGCAGTTTCAAGTCAGCCAAAAAGGCCCAGCCGATTATGTGACAAGCGTTGACCGCTGGCTAGACCGGCAGCTCTCCAGTGGCTTCGCACAGCTGTGCCCCCAAGATGGCGCGATCACCGAAGAAAACGAGCAGTCCCGACAGGCATTTCACGCCGGCTATCGCCGACTGTGGTGCATAGATCCCCTGGACGGCACAGAAGACTTCATCCAGAAACAGCCGCATTACGCGATTATGATCGGGCTACTCTCAGACTACCAACCAGAGGCAGGGTGGATCTGCGCACCGGCATTTGACCAGCTGTACTGGGGCGGACCCGACTGGGGGCTGTTCCAAGCCTGTGGGGAAGCGCCACCAGTGCCAATACCAGCGCAGCAGCCACCGGCACCCTCAGCATCCTTCTGTCCGGTGATTCTTGGCACCAAAGACCAGCTGAACTTTGGAGAGGCGATCTCCCGAATCATCCCAGAAGTGGAATTTTATTCCCTAGGCAGTTTTGGCCTCAAAGTCCTGGAAGTCATCCAGGGGCGAGCCGGTCTTTATATTTATCTCAACCGCCGGGTGAAACTGTGGGACACCACCGGCCCTGTGGCTCTGGCCAAAGCTGCTGGGTTAACCTGCTGCGACTTAGAGGGCAAACCCCTGAGCTTTCACCCCGATGCCATTGACCCAGACACCTTGATCCACCACCAGTCCACAGTTATCGGTTGGCCACACTTCGTCGAGTCTCTGCTGCCAAAGATACAGAAGGCGGTAGCCGGCGTCTCCGCATAGAGATTTCCAGAAACTGACCCGCCCAAAGCCCCTGCCGTTGCGGCTTTGGGCGGCTAATGCCCGCATTGGAAAGCCTGGAAAGAATTCTGCCGATTTTCCCGGACGCCTGGTGAGCGGGAATTTATCATCAAGAAAGAACAACCCGACGAGTTGTTGCTGATACTAACCCAAGCCGCACAGCTGTTAACTGGGCGTTGCACAAAACAGGGATATTAGGGACAATACCACCGTGGTTGCCCCACAAAGATTAGGGGGCAGGCACGGGGGGAAAGCCCATACAGACATTACCATCCGGCAATTGTGCGACGCCGTTAACTGCACCCCCCACCCAATCTCCTATAGTGACGTGCTCTCATGCAAACCGAAGCTTTTAGTGAGCTTTTCCCCCTGTTCAGTGCCGCCAACCCAGAGACACTGGAATGGCTGCTTTCCACTGCCGACCAGCGCCAATACCCAGCCAATAGAGCCGTCTTGATGGAAGATGCCTGGGGAAATGCAGTATACTTCTTAG
>JALOOK010000012.1 GCA_025454445.1 Oscillatoria sp. Prado101
TTCTTATCAGTTCAAGGCTGAAGAACAAACGCTGGCGCTAGAGTTTGAAAAAAGTGATGGCAATCGCTGTGCCATGCGCATCCAGTTCGTGCAGAATGACACCTTCCGGGTGCGTTTCAACCCCAAAAAACTGGATGAGAAGTATACCCGTCAAAATACTCGGTCAGTGGTGCGGGACAGCTTCGCTGACTTACAGCGCGTAGCGCAGCTGGGAGATGAACAGTTCTATATAGTCTGCGAGGACAAAGGCGGTCAGGGCTGCGTACTAACTACGAAAAAGCAGCAGAATCACGAATCTGTCATGAAGGTGGTACTCACCAAAGATCCATTCAAGATCGAGGTGATCAATTGCGAGCCTGACGGCAGCGACTTTAAAGTCTGGGAAACGGCACAAGAGGGCATATTATTCACTCCCAACGGGAATGAAGATTATGCCATTATCCAGGCTGTGAACAAACCCGCAACCGCCAAGTATATTGGCTTTGGCGAACAAGGTGGCTATTCACTCTGCCGCAATACCGCGCAGCTCAACTATTTCAATTTCGATAACATGCG
Source organism: Oscillatoria sp. Prado101 (assembly GCA_025454445.1). Lineage (GTDB taxonomy): Bacteria > Cyanobacteriota > Cyanobacteriia > Cyanobacteriales > Oscillatoriaceae > Oscillatoria. The sequence goes on from JALOOK010000012.1 coordinate 556, forward strand.
GTACCGGCAGGTCTATAACTACGGACCTCTGGACGTGCGGGAACCGATGTACCACACGGAACCGTTTTTCATTGAATTTAACGGGGTTCCTGAAAAAGATTGCGTCACCGGCATGTACGTTGACAATCGCGGTCAAGTCCTGATGGATCTTGGCTTCTACAACTCCAGCCGCTATATGGTCGGTACGCGCTTCGGCGACCTTGACTACTATTTCTTCATGGCAGACACTCCTGCCGAGCTTGTAGACAGCTTCACTGAAATTGTCGGACGCTCGCGGCTAAAACCCCGGTGGGCTTTGGGATATCACCAAGGGTGCTATGGGTATGAAGATCGGGGGGCTCTGGAATGGTGCGTTCGCAAGCATCGCGACTACCAAATTCCGCTAGACGGTCTGCATGTGGATGTAGACGTACAGAATAAATACCACACCTTCACGATTGATACAAACAAGTTCCCCGATCCGAAAGGGATGTTTGATTACTTAAAATCGCTGGGGGTGAAGTGCAGCACGAACATTACTCCAATTATTAGCAAAAACGAGCCGTACTACACAACCTACACCGAAGGGCGGGATAAGGGCTATTTTGTAAAAGATCAGCGCTACTTCGGCGATCTCGATCTGAACAACCCTGAAGACCTTAATAAAGGTTACAGCTACCAGAATTACGATCCCCCAGGTAAGGAAAGCGTTTTCTTCGCATACGACCCGGAACACAACGCCAATAAGGGCGATAAAGGCGAGCCTTATATCGGGGAAGTGTACTACGGAAATGACCGAATTACGGGAGCGGAAATGGGTACGCCCGGTCATTACCCCGATTTTGGCCGGTCGGACGTGCGCGAGTGGTGGGGCAAGCAATACCAATATCTCTTTGATATGGGCTTGGAAATGGTTTGGCAGGACATGACAACACCTGCTATCCGCTCCCGCCGTGGGGATATGCGCGGCTTCCCCTTCCGATTGCTGGTCACCGACGATTCTATATCGGGAGAGGCACCCCAACTGACGCCGGCTATTAAGGTGTGGAATTTGTATTCGTACAATCTCCACAAAGCCACATACCAGGGCCTCAACAACCTTGTATACTCAGAGCAGGCCGGTCCAGAGAAAGCAGGAAAGCGGCGCACAGACCGTAACTTCATCGTCGGGCGCGGCAGTTTCACCGGCGCTCACCGCTTTGCCGCACTGTGGACGGGCGACAACTCTTCCACCTGGGATTTCCTCAAGATGAACGTGTCCCAAGCTCTGTCACTCGGCGTCAGCGGCGTGACTATCAACGGGCAAGATATTGGGGGCTTTGAACAAGAGAACGACGGGCAACAGTGGGTAGGTCCTGAACTCCTGATCCGCTGGTTCGCTGCGGGTGCTTTCCTTCCCTGGTATCGCAATCACTACATGCGCAAAGGGCGGAAACAGTTCCAAGAAATCTTCATGTACGAAGAATGGTTCCGCGAACACCAACAGCCGCTGCCGGAACCGCAAGATTTGTACCGCGCAGTTTTGCCTGCTTGCAAGTATTACATTGAATTGCGGTACCGGCTCCTGCAGGTTTTCTATGACGCCATGTTTGAGAACACATTTGATGGCTTGCCGATCTGCCGGCCCATGTTTCTCAATGACTCACAAGACAAGGCGCTCTACAATGACAAAATCGCCTTCCTCGACAACCAGTTCTTCCTCCGGCACGATATCCTCGTCGCTCCAGTTCTCGATCCGCAGTCACCGGCGAATGGCTACGGCAAGCGGGATGTCTACCTGCCTACTGGCAGCAACTGGTACACTTTTAAGGACAACAAACAGCCGCTTGGTGAGGCTTTTGATGGTGGCACTACGATACGCCAGTTTGATGCGCACCTTTCTGGCGACCCCAATCACATTCCCTTTATCGTTCCCATCTTTGTGCGAGCGGGCGCGATCGTCCCGATGATTGAGGTTGAACAGTATGTGGGAGAGCGCAACAGCAAAGGTCTGCTCAATCCCATAACCCTCAACATCTATCCGGGTGCCACCGGGCAATACACCATGTATTTGGATGACGGCATCAGCCGCGCTTCTGAGCCCAAGGAATCGGTGGTGTACGACGGAGATGACCTGGCGAACAGCGAATATCGCGAGGTAGAGATTAAGCACAGCAAAACTGGTTCAACACGCCAGATTACTGTGGAGCGCAAACACGACAAATATACGCCCAAGGAAGACTTTTTCTTCGTGGCAATCCTGCACGACCCATCTGAAACCAAAGGCAGTTCAGATCCCTTGAAGAGCGTTACCGTAGACGGGCAACAGATTGGTGAGATCGCAGACGGCTCCCCTGACGAACGGGCGCATAAGCTAAGCGGTTCCACCAGCAATGCCTGGTACTACAACCCCAACATCAAAATCAGTTTCGTCAAGGTGTTCGACCGCAGCTCGCGCATCGAAATCAAGGCAGAATACAGCGCCTAACTTGACAGTGTTCAGTGCCAGTCAGTAAGGTGCGCGGGTCGCATTTTTCCAGAGTCCTTTGTGGCCTCTCTGGGGTGGCAGAACCCTAACACCAACTTGATTGGCCTGTGAAACTGACGGAAACCCTACAACTCCCGCTTTAAGCGGGCTGTAGGGTTTTTATTTGTTTTAAATTATAGCAATAGACAGTAAGTTTAGAACATGGGCAGTGGGCGATCGGGCAGTGGGCGATCGGGCATTGGGCGATCGGGCAGTGGGCGATCGGGCATTGGGCGATCGGGCATTGGGCGATCAGGCATTGGGCATTATCGCATCCAACCCTGATGCGCTATGCCCATATCGCATTTGCCTGTCGGCGCTGCAATTAATGTCTGTTCTCTAAGTTGCTAATGCTACACCTTACAGACGGATGGATTCCTGAAATTATTTTACGAACGCAATCTGGCGTTCAAGTTTTACCTGCTTAATTCCGCTTGTATAGTGAAATATATGTTTATGTATAAATATCTCTGCGCTCTAAAAATATATCCAAATTTTGCCCGATAACCAGATTGAATCTGGCCAAGCTACCATCAATTAGCTGCGAAATAAAAAACATCGGTACTGGGCAATTGGTTTGAGCGGCTCTCCCCTTCAGCCAGACGGATTCGTTCTATTTTTCTGTGTTATAAATTTGCCATTACAATTTGCGGAGTCAAGATGTTTGAATAGGTGACTACTCTGCCTACGATAAGAAGAGCGCGACACTAGATAAATACATCCAGTCGCTCTAGACCCTATGCTGCCCTCCTTGGCTTGATATTTGGCAATTCCATACAGACAAAAATCAGCGGAAACCCTTCCCATGCGAGGCCAGAAACCGAGGGAAGGGGGACTGCTTTTTTTATCTCAATTCCAGGCGATTGCAGCCTAAGGGCTTGACGCGGTTCGCTGCTTTATAGCGGTTTTCGTATGAGTGAGGTACTGAAAAACCTGGTGAGCGTAGGGGCGGGCCCTTCCGCCCTCTTCCGGGTTTCAAAGGGTGTACTTCATCCAACTAAAAACCGCTATATATATAGCAGGTCTAAATGATTTGCGCAACCTGGCCCATAACCCCGGTTTCTTTAAGAAACCGGGGTTATAAAATTTACACGAAGGTTATTGACGCGCTATATAGCAGTTATAAACGCTCTGTGAGATTCTTTGCGGTGCATTGAAAAACATTATTTTCATAAATCACTTACAGGGGCTACAGACTATGATTAAATGTGAAAATAGTCTAGCAAAACCAACCCCTACAAGTGATGTCCCAAGCTCAAAAACTCCGGCAAATATTGCAACGCCCAGAAATCCTCGTACTTCCAGGCATCTACGACTGCATTGGCGCACAGCTTGTCGAACAGCTGGGATTCGAGGTTGTCTTCACCAGCGGATTTGGCATTTCCGGTTCCACCCTCGGACGCCCCGACTACGGTTTCCTCACCGCCACCGAAATGCTCTATAGCGTTGGGCGAATTGTTCAATCGGTTAGTATTCCTCTAGTTGCCGACATCGACACCGGCTATGGCAACCCCCTCAATGTCATCCGCACCGTCACCGATGCCGTGCAACTGGGTGTCGCCGGCATCATCCTGGAAGACCAAGAATGGCCAAAAAAATGCGGCCACTTTGAAGGCAAGCGCGTCATCCCCGCCGAAGAACATGTCGAAAAAATCAAAGCTGCCGCCCACGCCCGAGGCGATAGCGGCTTAGTCATCATTGCCCGCACCGACGCCCGCGCCCCCCTGGGTTTAGAAGAAGCAATTCGCCGGGGGCGGGCCTATTGTCAAGCCGGTGCGGATATCGTATTCATTGAAGCGCCCCAATCCGTTGAAGACTTGAAAGCGATTGCAGCTGCCTTCCCAGATGTTCCCTTATTTGCTAATATGATAGAAGGCGGCAAAACCCCCCTTCTCACAGCCAGGGAGTTGCAGGAACTCGGCTATAAAATATCGGTGTTTCCGCTGGCAGGCTTGTTTTCCGCCACCAAAGCAATGGCTGCGTGCTTCCGCTACTTGAAAGAACACGGCACCACCGCCGGTTTCTCGGATTTGCTGAACTTCCAGGAATTCGAGCAAATCATTGGCGTTCCCGAATATCGCCGGGTGGATCAACAGTTTAAAGTTGGGAATTGAGTTGATTAAGAGGCGTTGCACAGTAGAAGAATGATTTCACTTTTTGCACTCATCCAAAACCCTCTCTTACTCCCCCTCCCCGCTTGCGGGGAGGGGGTTGGGGGGGGGGGGGTACATCGCCGCAATTGTGCAACGCCGATTAAGAAACCCGGTTTCTTTAAAAAACCGGGTTTCTCGTTTCTTCCACGCTCAGCTTGGTGCCCCCTACAGGGAGGCTCTGACTTGAAAATAGTCTTGTAGGGGCGATGCCCTCGCGATCGCCCAGCCTTGGGGACAATTTTCATCCGTGGCGGTGTGTGCAGTTGTAGCGCAGCGGCTCCGCAGGAGGATCGTGACTGCCTCCCGACTCTTGAAAATGCTGTAAAATTTATAAGCTGTTAGGCTTCAAATCTGCTTTTTGAAGAAATGAGGCAGAGCCAAAGCGAGCTGCGTTACCAGGCTCCGCCTGGTAACGAGGGATAACGAGGGATAATTTAAGTAGAAAAAACCTACTTGTCAACCGAAAATATCATGCAAACCATCGAACCAAGACCCAGCAACCAACCGGCTTGCATTACCCTGCGCTCCCAGCTTTCCCAGCTGCGATCTCCTGTTATCATTGGCGTCGCCGGCGACAGTGGCAGCGGCAAAACCACCTACAGCGACGGCATCCGCCGGCTTATCGGTACTGACATTGTTGACACTATCGCAATGGACGGCTATCATAAAGAAGACCGGGAGCAAAGGAAAATCAGCGGGCGCTTGCCGCTGGATCCTGACGCTAACCATCTGGATTTGCTGCGCGAACACTTAACCCAGCTGAAACAGGGTCAAACAGTAGAAGTTCCGATTTACAACCACGCCACCGGCTTGTTCGATCCGCCGGTGCCCTTCCCCCCCAAGCCCATTATCATTGTCGAAGGATTGCACGCCCTCTATCCAGAATTGATGCCCCTCCTGGATTTTAGCATCTATGTTGACCCCGATCACGATGTCAAGTGGCAGTGGAAATTTGAGCGCGACGTCAAACGCCGGGGGCACCGCGCTGAGACGCTTGTCGAGGAGATGCTGAAGCGGGAAGCCGCTTACAAGCGGTGGCTGGATTTCCAAAAGACGAGTGCCGATGTTGTGATTAAAATTTATAACAGCCGCCTGAAAGAATTTTCCCGGCACGAGTTCACCGGCCAGCTGCCGGAGGGGTATTATAAAGTAGAGCTGATTGTCGTTCCGGCACCCGCACCCCTGCCCACTTTGCCCCTGCCATTTGACTTGGCGGCGATGCTGAACGCCAACCAGCCGCCCTTTTTGCTGACAGCAGTTCCCTGCACTTACTGGGGGCGAAATATTATGATTATACACATCGACGGCGTGCTGTCGCAGCCGACTATTGCGGAACTAGAGCGGCACATTGTCGATTTCACCGGCATTCCCATAGAGCAAGCGATTATCAAGCGGGAGCGCGAACAGGTTTCTGCGACTGAATTCGCTCAATTGCTGGTTGCTTGGCGCTTTTTGGAACAGGTGAGTGACTTGCTGGAAGAACGGTTGAGATAGCGGCGGAGAAACCGGAGAAACCGGGTAACTTCGGCGAAACCCGGTTTCTTGTTACCTTCCTAAACTAAAAACCCGGTTTCACAGAAGAAACCGGGTGTCTGGAAGTGAACGCGGCACTTTATACGCAGGCCGTTATTATGCCAAAATTACGATACTTTATAACTTCCTGGCGTTGCTTATTTTCCTGGGGATGAATGACAATTGCAGTATTTACTGCGGCAATTAAAAGCAAAATAATTGCCACACACAAAACTATCTTTTCTAGCAAAATCATGCCGCCATTTTCGCAATCATGCCTATCATTAATTGAACCCAGAGGCTGGCTTTGGGCGGTGCTGTCGCCAGCGCCCTGCTTTTCCGGAGCGGGGGACTGCCGGTTCCCCGCTGCATGTGGGCCGAGCTGGTTATTGCAGTTTTCTCTGCGCCCAAATATAGGCAGTGTCTGGGAACGTGCTATTTTATAAATATCGCGCATAATTCGTTGGCGCGAATCCCGATCGGGGATTGAAATAAACTGCGATTTGTGTCGAGGAATTAAGTTGGCCACGATCGACTCACTGCTGTAGAAAAGTGGACAGCTCCATAAACGGGGTCTGGTTTTTTTTGGCAGTGATGCACCTGTGTGCAATTCCCATCTGTTTCAGGGACTTCCCAACTTGCTCAGAGGTGGCGCAGTTAGGGCTTTGGCAGTAATGGCAGCGCCGGCTAACCTCTATCGGCGTTGCACACTAGAAGGATGATTGAAACTTTTTTCACGAGATCGAAAACCCCTCTTACTCCCCCTCCCCGTTTACGGGGAGGGGGTTGGGGGGTGGGGTTCATTCCATAAATGTGCAGCGCCGGCTCACCTCTATCATCTATTTCTACAGATGGAGACACCTTTCAGGTTGCAATGGTGCCGAAAACTGGCTGGGATCGCGCTATACTCAGCTTTCCGCACGCGCCACCCCAGGCTGCGCCTCCCCTTATCCCCCACCCCTGACATACGCCCTTTCGCATAAGTACAATTACTTACTCACGCTGCCGTTCGGCCCTGACTTTACTAAGAAACCCGGTTTCTTAAAGAAACCGGGTTTCTGGCATGTACTTCATCCAACTGAAAACCGCTATAGATCGCGCCCACTTATCGGGCGCTGCACAATTGCGGGATTAGAAACTTTATGCATTTAATTAGCAATAGATATCTCTCTTCTCTCGTTCCGGGGCGCGGCGGGACGCGCTCTTGGCGCAGGCTGGTAACGCAATCTGGAGGTTATGCCTCCTTTCTACGGAAAAGCAGGTTAAAAGCCTAACAGCTTAATGTCCCTAGGGGCAAGCCCCCGGGATCTGCCCGATCATCGTCTGGGGGCGACCGCAGGGGGATTGCCCCTACAGTTTCATCCTTTTGATTTGCAACGCCACTTGTGGTGATTTCTCTGAAAAGCCTATTGACTTTTGCGCTCCGCTCAGCTTATCACCCAGCTTCAAGGAGATTAAACCCCTTCTATAGAAAAAAATCAATGATTACCATTGTTAATTCCAATGGCTGCGCTCCAGCTAGGGATTAATGCTCAGCATGCCGCTAGATTAACGCCGTACCATAAGTTTCGATTACAGTTACCATCGGCGAATTTTTGGGATCGCGAAGAGAATTTGCCGCCATTTCAAGATAATCTGTACAGGGAATCTTAAGTAAACATTAACCTGCCTTCGCCCGCTGTCGCGGGCTGACTGGGACAACCTCAGGGTTGGGCCCAAGGTTTCTCTATGTTTTTGGCTTATCAGAGGTAATGCGGATGGCTCAGTTCCTGCTGGAGAGCGTTTGGTTAGTCCCTTGCTACGCCTTAATCGGTGCGCTTTTTGCCGGGGCTTGGTCGCCTGGACTTATCCGGCGCACTGGGCCAAGACCGGCAGGGTACGTGAACTTGTTAATGACCTTGCTGGCGTTCCTGCACAGCCTGTTCGCCCTGTCGGCCACCTGGAACCAGCCGGCGCAACAGCTCTCTGTAACCTGGCTGAGCGCTGCCGGTTTGAACCTCGACCTTGACCTGGAATTCTCGTCCGTGAGTGTCGGGGCCATGCTCTTAGTGACCGGCCTCAACCTGCTGGCGCAGATATACGCAGTCGGGTACATGGAGATGGACTGGGGCTGGGCCCGCTTCTATTCCCTGCTGGGACTGTTTGAAGCCGGCATGTGCTCCCTAGTCCTGTGCAACTCCTTATTCTTCAGTTATGTAATTTTGGAAATCCTCACCCTGGGGACATACCTGCTCGTCGGGCTGTGGTTCAGCCAGACCCTAGTGGTCACAGGTGCCCGCGACGCTTTCCTCACCAAGCGGGTGGGAGATTTAATCCTGCTGATGGGGGTGGTGGCCCTATTGCCCCTAGCAGGAACCTGGAACTATACCGAACTGGCCCAGTGGGCGGAGACTGCCACTATCGACCCCAAGGTGGCCACCCTGCTCAGTCTGGCATTAATCGCCGGCCCCTTGGGCAAGTGCGCCCAGTTCCCCCTGCACCTGTGGCTGGATGAAGCGATGGAAGGGCCAGTCCCCTCAACCATCTTGCGGAACTCAGTAGTGGTGGCCACCGGCGCGTGGGTGCTGATTAAGCTGCAACCCGTTTTAGCCCTGTCGCCAGTAGCTAGTGCGGTAATGATCTCGATCGGCGCAGTCACAGCCATTGGCGCTTCCTCAATCGCCATCGCCCAGATTGACATCAAGCGCTCCCTGTCCTACTCCGTCAGCGCTTACATGGGCTTGGTGTTTATCGCCGTGGGGACGCACCTTGACCAAACAGCCCTGATGTTGCTGCTCACCTACGCGGTTTCGATGGCCCTCCTGGTGATGAGCACCGGCACCATCGTTTGGAACAACATCACGCAAGACCTCAGCCAGTATGGCGGTCTTTGGTCGCGCCGGCCCATATCTGGCCTGTCCTATATCGTCGGCGCTGCCGGTTTGATCGCTGTGCCCCCTCTCGGCGGCTTCTGGGCGCTGCTGCAAATGGCCAACAACCTGTGGGCCACCCACCCCTGGCTGGTGGGAGTCTTGCTCCTGGTTAACGCCTTAACCGCCTTCAGCGTCACTCGCGAGTTTGGCCTGATTTTTGCCGGTAAATCCAAGCAAATGACCGAGCGCTCGCCCGAGGTGCACTGGCCAATGGCCTTGCCGATGGTCGTTTTGGCCGGCTTTACCCTGCACGTTCCGCTGCTGCTGCTGCAGTGGCAATTGCTGCCAGACTGGGCAACCCTGGACAAAACCGCTGCCGGCTTGCTGTTGGCGTCCAGCGCCATCGGTTGCGGCGCAGGGGCGGTGATTTACCTCAATAACAGCTGGCCCAAGCCGGTGCAATTCGGTTCCAAGTCCCTGCAAGACTTTTTTGCCTACGACTTCTACACCGCCAAGCTTTACCGGCTGACTGTAGTGTTTGCCGTCGATTCAGTGTCCAAAGTGATTTACTGGCTAGACCGCTATATCGTGGATGGAGTGGTGAACTTAGTAGGTTTGGCCACTGTTTTTGGCGGGCAGAGCTTAAAGTACAACGTTTCCGGTCAGAGTCAGTTTTATCTGCTGACAATCCTGATTGGAACCGCCTTCATCGGACTTGTGGTCAGCTGGCCATTGCTGTCTCGCCTTTCCCTGATTGTGGGAGCCGGTTGAAGTGATTTGAGAGCTTAGATGTGATATTTTAGATTGAACAGTCAATCTAAAATATCAAATTCATGGTAGAGTTTTAACGAGAAATTAAAGTTTAAAATTCAGAGAGGAGAATATGAGCGGTAAAAATCAGAGGCTGCCTCTTTCCCGACGAAATTTGCTCAAATTAGGTGCGGGCGCGATCGGGACAGGGGCGCTGACAGCAGGACTCGGCTGCAACAATAACAATGCGGCTGTTTCCGAACCAACCAAAACCCCTGTTTCCGAACCTACAAAGGGGGCTGTTTCCCAAAAAGCCATCAACCATAATGACATGACCCCCGATCAGATCGTGCAACATTTAATGGAGGGGAATCAGCGCTTTGTAGCCAACAAACGTCAAACCCCCAACCAAGACACGGTACGTCTGACAGAAGTTGCCAAAGGGCAGAAGCCATTTGCGGCGATTCTCGGCTGTGCCGACTCGCGGGTGCCGGCGGAGATTGTCTTTGACCAGGGACTTGGGGACCTCTTTGTCTGCCGCGTAGCCGGGAATATCGCCACTCCAGAGGAGATTGGCAGTCTAGAATTTGGCACCTTAGTATTAGGGGCGAAAGTGATAATGGTACTCGCCCATGAACGGTGTGGGGCGGTAGACGCCACAATCAAAGGCGCTCAAGTACCCGGTCAAATTGGCAGTTTGCTAGAGGCCATTAAACCGGCTGTAGACAAGTCAAAAGGAAAGTCGGGCGACGCGCTGGAGAACGCAACAAAAGAGAATGTTCTGCATCAAGCTGAAAATTTGAAAGCATCTCCAGTCATTTCTAAATTAATTCAGGAAGGAAAACTGAAAGTCGTAGGGGGTTATTACGATTTGGACACCGGAGCCGTGACTATGGTTAGCTAGCCCTCGCTCAATTTATCGTTCCCAGTTCAACCTGGGAACTTCAGATAACGAGAGATAACTTTTCTAAAGGAGCCGAATCCCAATATGCTCAGTACCTTGATATGGTTGCCCGTGGTGGGGGCTGTGGCTGTCGGGTTTTTGCCCGGAAACCACACGGCAAACCGACTGCGTTTTATCGCGCTGGCGTTCGCAAGCGGCATCCTCCTCTGGAGTTTTTGGCTGTTGCGCCAGTTTGACTTAACCGCTTCTGGATTGCAGTTTCAAGAATATATAAGTTGGATTCCACAGTTAGGTCTTAGCTACAGTCTCGGTGCTGATGGTTTGTCCTTACCGCTGCTGGTACTAAGCGCTCTGCTGACTTGGATTGCCATCTATGGCAGTGGCGAAGGCGTTGAGCGCCCCCGGCTTTACTATCCTTTGATTCTCCTCGTCAACTCCGCTATTGCCGGCGCTTTTGTCGCGCAGAATTTGCTGCTGTTTGTCCTGTTTTACGAGTTGGAACTCATTCCCCTGTACCTGCTAATTGCGATCTGGGGGGGTGAAAAGCGCGGCTACGCAGCCATGAAGTTTCTCATCTACACCGCTGTTTCCGGGATTCTGATTTTAGCAGCATTTCTGGGGATGGCGTGGCTGAGCGGATCTGGCAGCTTCGACTGGAACTCCATCGCCACAGGCGACTTGCCCCTGACGACGCAGCTGGTACTAATAACCGTGCTGCTGGTGGGTTTCGGCATCAAAATCCCCCTGGTTCCCCTGCACACCTGGCTCCCAGATGCCTATGTGGAAGCTTCCCAGCCGGTGGCAATTCTGCTGGGTGGCATTCTCGCAAAATTGGGAACTTATGGCTTAGTGCGTTTCGGTTTGCAGCTGTTTCCTGAAACCTGGGCGCTTGTGGCTCCCGGGCTGGCAATTATCGGCGTCGTTAGTGTCATCTACGGCGCACTCACCGCTATCGCCCAAAAAGACATCAAACGAATGGTGGCTTACAGTTCTATTGGGCACATGGGCTATATTATAGTCGCTGCAGCCGCCGGTACGCCGCTCAGCCTCCTGGGGGCTGTCGGGCAAATGGTCAGTCACGGTTTAATCTTAGCCATACTGTTTCACTTGGTGGGCGTTGTCGAGAAAAAAGTCGGCACCCGCGAATTGGACGTGCTCAATGGGCTGATGAATCCCATCCGGGGTTTGCCCCTGACCAGCGCCCTGCTCGTTTTGGCCGGCATGGCCAGCGCTGGCATTCCCGGCATGGTGGGCTTTATTGCTGAATTTCTAGTGTTTCAGGGCAGTTTCTCAGCTTTTCCAGTGCCAACCCTTCTGTGCATTATTTCCTCTGGCTTAACCGCCGTTTACTTCGTGATTCTACTCAACCGCACCTGTTTTGGCCGGCTGAACAACTCTCTGGCGTATTATCCCAAAGTCCGCTGGCCCGAGCGCACACCGGCTCTCATTCTAGCAGCCATTATCTTTTTCCTCGGACTGCAGCCGGCGTGGCTTTTGCGCTGGAGTGAGGCAACCACCACCGCAATGGTGGCTGCTTTTGAGACTGCTAGCAATCCCCAAGTCGCTACAGCAATCGAGCTACCAGCCAAGAAATAACAGGGAGGGTGCGTCGGGGCGCACCCCACTCCCTCTCAGACAGCTAATTTTGTGACCGTTAAACCCAGAATGTAGCGATTCACTCACAGTCAACTAACATGGTACAAACTCCTGTTAAAACCGTCACTAAACTGCCGCCTTCCAGTCACGAATTTGCCCCAGTCATTCACCGCCTGGAAGCCGGTGGCGCGATGCTGCCGGACACTCCGGAAAATCTCATGCAAATCATCGGCCTTTACAAAGCCTATGCCGTGCCGATGGATTTCTACTGGCGCGACCTTCTTTACATTGCCGAGCAAGTCTTTTTAGAGCCGTTTCCCTTCTTTAAATACTTTCTGTCCCAGGAGTATTTAGACCGGCACAACCACTATGCTGGGGATGATGCCGATTTGCGAATATGGCGCGGAGAAGCTACAGCCCACCCCGAACTCCTGGCCTTTATGGAGAAGGGCGAAACCTTCAAAATGCCCAAGCTGTTCCACCACTTGTGGCACGACCGCATCAACATGGAATTCGCCGAAGCCTGCATGCGAGCCATGTTGTGGCACAGGGGAATGGGCGGGCAGTTTGACCCCTACCTGGACACTGACGAATACAAAGCCAACGCCGACCGGGCGATTAAGGCTTATTTCAAGTTCAATCCGGTGATGCTGGGACTCTACAAGCTGTTCCCAGATATGTTCCTCGAACAGGTGCGCCAGCTGTCTTACTACGCCAATCTGGGCTTGTTCTGGGAGGTGATGGCTCCGGTTTTCTTTGAAATGAGCGACCGCTATGACGAAGGGAGCATTAAAAGCGTCCCGGAAGCGATGAACTTCCTGGTCAACGGGATTTTTGCGATTGCCGGTCGCCCTATCTACCACCACGTCTACATTCGCGGCGAATGCTACGAAATCATCCCCAAATCTAAGGGCTTCATGTGGCTGTACGAAGCAGCACTACCCTATGTGGAAGCGGTTTTCTACCGCACCGCTCCTTTCCGGGGTACGAAGTCTTACAACGCGCAGGCGAAGCAAGTTCCTGAAGACCAGAAAGACTTCCACTACGGGATTCTTTATGCCGATGTGTTCCCGGTGGGAACCGCCGGCATTCCGCCGACACAGCTGATGCAAGACATGCTGCACTTCTTGCCCCCCTATCTGGTGGATTACTACAGCCAGCACTGCCGGGGCGAAGATGATATGCTCATCCAGCTCGGTATCAGTTTCCAGCGCTCGATGTACTGCGTCACCTCTGCGGTGATTCAAGCGTTGCGGACTGCCCTGCTCTATCCTTTAGATGACCCGAATCCGAAGCATCTGATGGCGAACCGCAAGTTTTTTGAAGCCCAGATGGATCGCTTCAAGCGTCCTGAAGCTCGCCTGCGGGATATTCAACGCCAGGATTACAGGTAAGCAAATCCGCCTAACCCCCCCCTTAGAAAAGGGGGGCAGATCCCCGCAACCCTCCTTAAAAAGGGGGGCTCAACCCGAGGGGCCAGAAACCCGGTTTCTTTAAGAAACCGGGTTTCTACCTTTTCTCAACTCGAATATAAACGCTATAATGTAGGCATCACCCACAAGGAGTGCTTGTATGAGCCAGACCGCAGTTGAGAGGGTACGCTGGACTGCCGCCGACCTGGAACTCTTGCCAGACAACGGGAACCGCTATGAAATTATCGATGGAGAGTTATTTGTGACAAGATCACCGCATTGGGGCCATCAAGAAACTGGGGGCAGAATTTTCGCCGCTCTAGATGCCTGGTCGCAGTCTACTGGTTCAGGACGCACCGCACCGGCACCTGGCATTATTTTCACGGATGCGGATAATGTCATCCCCGATATCGTCTGGGCTAGCAATGAAAGATTTGCTGCTTTGCTCGATGAAGCGGGGCATTTAACCGGCTCGCCAGAACTAATTGTAGAGGTTCTCTCCCCAGGTGCCGAAAATGAACGGCGAGACAGGGAAGCTAAGCTGAAACTCTACTCAGCGCAGGGAGTGCAGGAATACTGGATTGCTGACTGGCGCTTACAACAAATTCAGGTCTACCGGCGCGAGCAAGCCACTCTAAAGCTAGTGGCAACGCTATTTAAGAATGACGAGCTGACAAGCCCGCTGCTGCCCGGTTTTATCTGCCCTATATCCCGAATTTTTGCTTAGAACAAGTTCCCACGCCTTTCCTATAATATAGCGGTTATGTTTTGTGAGACCTCAGGAGGCCAGAAACCGGGTTTCTTCAAGAAACCCGGTTTCTATCACACCGCCCCCCTAATTGAAACCATAACTTATTATTTTACCCCATAAGTATCACGTTGTCAATTACATGAATCACACCGTTATCAGCTTCTATATCGGCTGCGACAACTGTGGCATTTTTCACCTCAAAACCGTCAGAGCAATCAATTCTAATCGGTGAGCCTTCTAGTGAGGTGACAGAATCGAGTTTCTCCAAATCAGCCTTCATCAGCTTGCCAGAAACGACGTGATACTTTAGAATCCTCGCGAGCTGGGGGGTATTCTGCACCAGGGTTTGTACAGTGCCCGGTGGCAGTTTGGCAAAGGCATCGTCATTCGGCGCAAAGACAGTAAAGGGTCCGGGGCTTTTGAGCGCGTCCACTAAACCGGCAGCTTGGACAGCTGTCACCAAAGTTGTGAAAGAACCGGCACCCACCGCAATATCAACTATGTCAGCCATTCCGTTTCGCTTCTTCCCTGAAAAAACTCTCTTAAGGATTTTAAACTAATTTTTATCTTTTCTTGACTTTTTGATTTGAACCGGCTCACAACCCACCCACCGCCAGGAAGGCGGAGGAGAGAGGGATCGGAGGGTTAGCCGGCACCGGCGCGTCGCTGAGGGATGCCATGCCACTGGCCACTTTCCGGAGGCGAGCCCTCTTTGCGCCCCGCCGGTGCCGGTGGACACCGCACGCTTGCCAGCCAGCCGGCTCTAAGGCCAAAACACCGGCGAGACACTGGCCCTCACCCCGGGGGCTTGGCCCACAATGGCCTGCGCCGCTTTGTTCGCCAGCCCCATCTAAAGAATATTTGCTATAGATAATTCTTATAGGTAGACAGTTGACTTATAAGCTCGCGTTAACATAAGCTAAAAGCATCGACACGGAGAAGCCATAAATGCAAAATTCCTTGAATAACTCGTCAAGCCAGTCGTACAACTGGTTTAATCGCAATCGTCTCGTGCGCGGTCTGGAAACCATCCAAGACTTAATTGTGATTTCCCTATGTATAGGTCTATTCTGTTTCATGGTGCTCCAGCTGCGAGATATGTTCTTCTCGCTGCTGCCTCCCCTTCATTTCCAAGAAGTGACCGCAGATATCCTATTTTTGTTAATCTTGGTCGAGCTATTCAGACTCCTGATTATTTACCTGCAAGAGCAGCGGGTTTCCATTGGGGTCGCCGTGGAAGTTTCAATCGTTTCCGTTTTGCGAGAAGTCATCGTCCGAGGAGTGCTGGAAACTCCCTGGGTTCACATCTTGGCAACCGGCGCTTTCTTGCTGGTTCTGGCTGCCCTCCTGGTAGTTCGAGTCTGGATACCGCCAACCTTCGAGGGCATTGACCCAGAACGTTTAATTTCTGCTAGGAATAAGGCAATTTTGAAAAATGAATCCTTCGATGCAGGAGAGACTTACAGCCGGAATAATAATCCATAATAGCGGCTTGATCTCGAAAAAGTGAAGCCACCCACAACCGGCTTTATTGTCTTGAAAATGACGAAAATAGAAGATTGGCAGCGGGCAGCGGGCATCGGGCACGGGAAAGAAAACCTATCCCTAATGCCCCATGCCCACTCACCAATTGCCAGCCATTTGGATTCCTCGGCTTTGTAGCATTTCCCATCACCTCAGCCCCAAATCCACGGCAATCCGGTGGGCGCAGGCAAACCCGGAAAACGCCACGGCATTTAACCCCTGTCCCGGAAATGTGCTGTCCCCCACACAGTACAGCCCCGGCATCGATGTGCGATTAAACGGCATCCCCACCAGCCCCTTCAACTTCTGCCGGGGAATTGGCCCGTAAGTGCCGTCCGCACGCCCCAAAAACCGCTGGTGGCTGCGGGCAGTCCCCACTTCCATATAATCCAAACCGGCATCCAGTCCGGGAAAAATCTTCTCCAGCCGGTCGATAATCCGCCCAGCTGCTTCCTCCTTCTTCTGTTCATACTCGCTGGCTCCCAGACCCTTCCACTCTTCGATCCGGCTGGGCGTGAATGTATGGACAATGTGATACCCCTCCGGTGCCAAATCCGGGTCTAGCAGGGTGGGAATCGACACGAAGATTGTCCCTTCCGCTTCTTCGATGCGCTCCCACTTTTCGAGCACTATGTGATGGCACGCCGTACCGAGCGGCAGCACAGACGCCTCAACCCCCAAGTGCAAACTCAGAAAGCTGGGAGACTTCCTGTAACGTTCCTGCCATCTCTGCTCGTCCAGCGGTATGTCCTCAGCCGGCAGCAATTTCTCAAAGGTATCCCAGCGCGTGGCGTTGGAGACAATCCGCTTGGCCCGGAAAACTTCGCCGGTGGCCAGTTTGACACCGGCGGCACGCCCTTTTTCTGTAACAATCTTCGTCACCCTAGCTTGGTACTTAATCTTGCCCCCAGCTTTTTCCAGCCCCTCTGCCAGTTTCAGAGCGATTTGGCCCACTCCACCTTTGGGGTATTTAATCCCGCCATAGTGCCGGTCTGAGAACACCATGCCGGCATTGATCATCGGCGTCAAGTCTGCCGGCACCACCGACCAGCAATAACACTCAATGTCAATAAACCTCAGCAAGTTGGGGTCGCTTATGTAGCGGCGGGCGATGTCACCGACATTCACCGGCAGGTACTTCAGCAATCCCAGACAAGCTTTGGGCTGCTGCAAAAACACCCGCATCAGATAGCGCGGCTCCTCCAGCGACAGCAATTCCATCGCGTTCAGGCAGTTGAACACCTTCCAGCACTCGTCATAAAACTGGCG
>JALOOK010000322.1 GCA_025454445.1 Oscillatoria sp. Prado101
GTTCGTAGTTGGGCTTTAGCCCAAAGTTCGTAGTTGGGCTTTAGCCCAAAGTTCGTAGTTGGGCTTTAGCCCAAAGTTCGTAGTTGGGCTTTAGCCCAACAGCAGTTTGTCCCCTCGTTCCCAGGCTCCGCCTGGGAACGCCGTGAAAGGAGGCTCTGCCTCATTCGGTGCACACCTTGGGTTAAGATATGACGAATACGCTTTAAGATTTCTTCAGAGTTGGCACCGGCACCCATTTGCCGCCGCTTTCGCTCTCGCTTCACAAGGAAGCCGGGAGCTAGAACTTGTCGTAGGTATAAGAAAAACTAATGAGATTCTCGGATCGATTGCTTTCAGCGATGGAGCGCAATCAGAGCTTGCTGTACGCAGGTCTTGACCCCGATCCAGACAGCTTGCCCAAGCGCTACCGCACCGGCTCGGACAGCAACAGCCTCCTGGGTGGGTTGCGAGAGTGGCTGCTCGACACCATCCGGGAAACCGCAGATTTCGTCTGCGCTTACAAGCCCACCCTGGGATTTTACCAGGCCCTGGGCGCTCCGGGTCTGGAATTGCTGCAGGAAACCCTCGCCGCCATCCCCGCCCACATCCCCGTGATTCTCGATGCCAAGCACAGCGACATCAACACTAGCACAGTCGTTGCCCGCACTGTGTTTGAAGACTGGGGTGCCGATGCCTGCACCCTGTCGCCCTACCCTGGACAAGACCTGATCGCCCCCTTCTTGGTTTACCCCGATAAAGCCGTCTTCGTGATGTGTGCGCCGGCAAATCTCTCCGCGCCGGTGTTGCAGCACTATCCAGGGACAACTGCACCCCTGTATTTGCAGATGGTGGAAGCGGCGCAAACCTGGGGAACCCCCGAACAGCTGGGACTGGAAGTGGGCGCTGCCATACCGGATATTTTAGCTCGCGTCCGCGCTGCAGCGCCAGAACGCCTGATTCTCGTGCTGGGAAGCCCGTCAGAAGAGCAAGACTTGGCCCAAATCCTGGCTGCCGGTTTAAACCCTCACGGCGAGGGGCTGCTCCTACCGGCACCCCCACATATATTAGCGAGCGACGAGCCGGCAGAAGCCCTGTTTGCCTTGCGCAACACCATAAACCAGCAGCGCCTGCTGGTGCTGGAGTCAAGTCCCGCCTGCGATCTGTGGTTTCCGGATGTTTGCTCTTTGCAAAAAAACACCCACTGGGACTTAATATTGCAGCTTTTCGACATCGGCTGCATTACCTTTGGCGACCATGTACAAGCCTCAGGAGCCATTTTTCCTTACTACATCGACCTGCGCAAAATCATCTCCCAGCCGCAAATCTTCCATCAAATAGTCAGCGCCTACGCCGGCATTCTCAAAGACCTCGAATTTGACCGAATAGCCGGCATTCCTTACGGATCTTTGCCCACAGCCACAGGGCTAGCGCTGCGCCTGAACCGCCCAATGATCTTCCCGCGCAAGGAAGTGAAAGCCCACGGCGCAAAACGGCTGGTAGAGGGAAATTTCCATGCCGGTGAGAGAGTTGTGGTCGTGGATGACATCCTGATCAGCGGCAATAGTGCGATGGAAGGCGCAGCAAAACTCCAATCCGTTGGGCTAAATGTAGAAGATATTGTCGTCTTTATCGACCACGAAAAAGGAGTCAAAGACCGGCTGCGGCAGAATGGCTACCGGGGGCATGCGGTTTTGGAGATTTCAGAAATTGCCGAAACCCTCCATCAAGCCGGTCGCATTGAAACGGAGCAATTCAAAGTGCTCGTAGAGCCGCACTGAGACTTCCCACCCCCTCCCAGTAGGGTGCGTTCCGCCTGAGCGCACCCTTTATTTGTGAGAGCCAATCGATAAGGCAGAACGCACCCCCCCTGCAGCGGTGCGTTCCGCGTGCGCGTTTACCTGATTATATGTGCGAGAAGGGATGGCGCGGAACGCACCCTACTTTCTGCGCGGACTTCTGCAATTCTTGAAAGCCGCGCAGGCGGGTTTTGTCTGTATAGCTGCGGTTTCCAACCGCCAAGCTTAACCCCCCATAATTACGGTGCGTTCCTTGGGGGAACGCACCCTACTGCTATGCTATAGCGGTTCTCAGATTAGTAAGGTACTGAGAAACCCGGTTTCTTTAAGAAACCGGGTTTCTGGGCCATCGTCCATCAAACTGAGAACCGCTATAATTCCAAATTCTCACCCCCACAAAGCCGCCGCGTGGAAGCGGATGTGATCTTCGATAAAGGTGGAAATGAAATAGTAGCCGTGATCGTAACCTTCTTGGAAGCGCAAAGTCAGGGGCTGACCGGCAGTCGCGCACGCCTGCTGAAACGCCTCTGGCAATAGCTGGAAAGCTAGAAACTGATCCGCACTTCCCTGATCGATCAGAATGGGGCGATTGTACCCCGAACTCAGCACCAGTTCGCAAGCATCGTACTGACGCCAGCTTTCCATATCGGAACCCAGATAATTGCTGAAAGCCTTCTGACTCAGCGCACAGCGCATCGGTGCGGAGATCGGCGCGAAGGCTGAAACTGACTTGTATTGCTGCGGGTTTCTCAGCGCACAAACCAGCGCCCCGTGACCGCCCATAGAATGGCCAAAAATGCTCTGTCGGTCTGGCAGTGCGGGGAAATGCTCTACAATAATAGCCGGCAATTCGCGAACGACATAGCTGTACATTTGATAGTGCGCCCGCCAGGGTTCCTGGGTGGCGTCCACATAGAAACCGGCACCCGCGCCCAAATCCCAGCTGTCGCTCTCACCGGGAATGCCGGTGTTGCGAGGGCTGGTATCTGGCACAACGAGCATTAACCCGTTTTCGGCAGCATATCGCTGTGCGCCGGCCTTTATCATAAAATTTTCTTCCGTGCAAGTCAAGCCGGAAAGATAATACAGCACCGGCACCGGCTGGGATTTTGCCAGGGGTGGCTGGTAGACGGAAAATCGCATTTCACCGGCACAGGTTTCTGAGGGATGGCTGTAAAAGCCGACTGTACCGCCGAAGCAACGGTTTTCGCTGATGGGTTTGGGAGATGGGGACATGAGTTTAATGCTTTACAGGTTGGGCAGATGAGTGATAGTGATTGGGGTAACAAATCGTAATAGTCGTTCCCTCCCCTCGGGTGGAATCCGTGCGGATTCCCCCCCCTATTTTACTGAGTTCCGTGCGAATCGCATCCATGCCAACCCCTAGCCCAGCTATCAAATCCCGCTCGTCTTTGGTAGTAAACCCAGGGTGGTAGAGGAGTTCGTAAGCATCTTGGGGGGAGAGGCTTTCAGCCCGTTCTGCTGTAATCAGCCCCTTTTCAAGCGCCTTGGCTTTCACCCGTTCGACATCAATTCCAGCACCATCATCGGAAAAGGAAATTATCGTCTGGTTGCCTTGCTGGAAAACGCCCAGGGCGATTTGGCCTATTGGCGACTTGCCGGCTGCTTCCCGCACCTCCACCGGCTCAATTCCATGACTGATTGCATTATTAACCAAGTGAGCTAGCAGCTTTTTTGCAAAATGTTCCAGCACTGACCTGTCAATTAGAATTTCGCCGCCGGCAATTTTGACCCTTGCCTGCTTCCCACACTCAGCAGCTTGCTTGCGCACCGCACTAGCTAGCGGAAATACCTGCTCGATCTCAGCAAAAGGAACCATACGGGCGCTCGTCAGCTCTTTCTGCAATTTCGTTGCGATCTGGGCGAACTGCTCAGTAACTTGGCTGGCTGCACTCGCCAAAGAATTAACCTCAGATGCTGACTCCTGAATCATTTCAATAAGTTGATTCATCTCCTCTGAGAGGGGGTGAGAGGCGCGGAAGTTTTCTGTAAGCAGCTGTACTTGGTTTAGCAAGACATCTAGGGATTGGCGGAAATGTTTTTGGTCTTGCTTTTGGCTCCTGCACTTAACAGCCAGTTTCCCCAACAAGTTGCTGAGGTTATCGAGGCGCTTAACCGGAACGCGCATCGTTTGCTCAATCTCAGGGCGAGCGGGTTTATCTTTGAGTTCGCCTATCTTTTGCTCAACCGCGACTGCCGGTTTGACTGCTACCTGAGGCGTTTGATTTCGCAGCAGGGCTAGGTGAGCGCTGATAGCTTCAAATAAGGGTTCAGTTTCCGGTATCACCGGCACCGCACTGTCTTCAGCCAATCCAAAGGTTGCTTCGCACGCTCCCACCAGCACATCCAGGGCGTCAAACAGTTCTAAGAATAGTGACTCCAGTTTGAGGTCAACTTTGAGAGAATAATATCTGACAGTTTCCAGGTTGGTTTGCCATCTAGCGGCAATTCTCTCAATCCTGCTGTCTCCCAGGAGATTTGCCCCTACTTTAACCGAACTGATTGCCCGGAGTATCTGATTGATTAAATCATTATTTTCAGCGCTTTTCAGGTTCAGTAAACCCTGTTCAATAATCTGGAGATATTCTCTGGCATTAAAAACAAATTCCTCAATTATTTCTTGCTGTTCTTCTGGCTGCACGTTCATGTTTTCCTCAAGCGCAATTCCTTTAGGACTCGTTGCCAGGTTGCAGACATGCAACGATAATAGGTTAGTTTGTTAGCGAATTAATGGGCGATTTTACCGTTTCTTGGCATACTTGGCTGGCTGAGCGGTTCATTCTTTGATCCCCTACCAATTCGCCAACAGTCTCATATGTGGCCGGCTCTCTCGCCGGCGCTGCTGCTCGCGGATTGCTAGCCTCCCGCCTAAAACGTGACAACAGTGCGGATAGACTCGCCTTTGTGCATCAAATCGAAAGCATCATTAATGCGCTCAACCGGCATAACATTCGTAATCAAATCGTCGATATTAATCTTGCCTTCCATGTACCAGTCAACAATTTTAGGGACATCGGTGCGCCCTCTGGCACCGCCGAACGCCGTGCCCTTCCAAACGCGCCCAGTCACGAGTTGAAAGGGGCGGGTGCGGATTTCCTCACCGGCACCGGCAACGCCGATAATCACGCTGACGCCCCAGCCTTTGTGGCAGCACTCCAGCGCTTGGCGCATGACATTCACATTGCCGATGCACTCGAAGCTGTAATCTGCGCCGCCTTTTGTTAAATTGACCAGGTAGGGAACTAAATCGCCCTCGACTTCTTTGGGGTTGACGAAGTGAGTCATGCCGAATTTTTCGGCAATGGCTCGCTTGGCGGGGTTGATATCGACGCCGACAATCATGTTAGCGCCCACCATGCGGGCGGCTTGGATAACATTGAGTCCGATGCCGCCCAGTCCGAATACTACTACATTGGCTCCCGCCTCGACTTTGGCGGTGTTGATAACTGCGCCGATGCCGGTGGTGACGCCGCAACCAATGTAGCAAACTTTCTCGAAGGGGGCGTCTGAGCGAATTTTGGCGAGGGCAATTTCTGGGAGTACGGTGTAGTTGGCAAAGGTGGATGTTCCCATATAGTGATGTATCATCTGTCCATCAAGTGAGAACCGGCTGGTGCCATCGGGCATGACACCGCGCCCTTGGGTGACGCGAATCGCTTGACAAAGGTTCGTTTTCATGCTCAGGCAGTATTCGCACTGCCGGCATTCTGGGATGTAGAGGGGGATGACATGATCGCCTGGTTTGAGGCTGGTGACACCGGCACCCACTTCGACGACGATGCCGGCACCTTCGTGTCCCAGGATAGCGGGAAATAAGCCTTCTGGATCGGCACCGGAGAGGGTGTAGGCGTCGGTGTGACAGATGCCGGTGGCTTTGATTTCCACGAGCACTTCGCCGGCTTTGGGGGGTTCGAGCTTTACGGTTTCGATGCTTAAGGGTTTGCCTGCTTCAAAGG
>JALOOK010000323.1 GCA_025454445.1 Oscillatoria sp. Prado101
AATGAAAAGGAAAAATAGAATCAACCAAATCAATTCATTTAACACCTGTTCTATTACGAAATCTCTTAAAGGGCCTTCCTCATCCAGCTCTCGGGCCAGGTTTTGCCCGTCGATGTACTGCTGCACCACATACTGCCGCCCTTCTTGCTCAAAATGGGCCAGCAGTTCGGGAATCTGGGGGTGTTTGCCCAGTCGCTCCAGCTGCGCCGCTTCTTGGCGAAATAACTCAGCTGCTTTGGCTTGCCTGCTGGTGTCTTGGACGCGAAACTGCTTGATCACGCAGCGGGGTTTGGACGGTTTGCACTCATCCACCCCCAAGAAAGTTCTGCCAAAACCTCCGCTGTCAATCGGTTTGATTGCCCGGTAGCGCTCGCCCAGCAGTAACTTTGCGCCGCAACTGTGACAGGTTTGTTGGTTTGTTTCGGCTGCCTGGGGGAAGTTTTGCGGCTGCGGGCAGTGGGGATTCAGGCAATAGCTCATACACGGATGATAGCGGCGTGCAGTTTCTGATACATTTACGCGGCATTTGTTCGGGCATCCCCGGACAATGCAAATATAGCACTATCACCGGCAAAAGTGATAGAGGCGTTATCCCGCAAAGCTTAAAAAATAATCCCGAAAGCGCCATTCCAGTCCCGCGAAGCGCGTAAAGCCGCAACTGGGAGAGTGGAAAAATTCCAAAAGCCACTATCTGGCCAATAGGGCTGTCCTCAAATCTCTGTGTGTATTATATCACGCGACCAGGCTTTCCTTGAAAATCCGTGATTAAATTTTCTCTCTCTGTCCTTATTATACCACATTACCCGGCGTTGCCTAGGAAACCTGGAATTAAATCTTGCCTCTGTTCATGGTGGCAGATCGCAGTTGAGAAGATCGGCCTGCCGGCCACTGTTTGCAGAACACGAAGCTGTGATTAGCACCAGATACCTTGACTTTTGCGACCAAGTGTGTTATTGCGTGTTATTGCTGTTCGGGCAGCGAAACTGAGCAAAGTTCACAAAACTTTATAATGCTTAGTAACTCTTAACACAACCGGCTGTCTGGAGTCCCTGGGTGTGCTGTACACTGGAGGGCGTAGCGAAAGCAGCCATTATCGTAAAATTCTCTTAACTGAGCCTGAGAGAGGGCAGCACAGTTGCAACCCTCTGCGATCAAACCACAGCCCAAACAGACCTATGGTAGACTCCCTGAAAAAACCCGCCTTTGAAGAGCTCCGCCCCGGGGTGAAAGTCCCCGCCAAGGAAACCATCCTCACCCCTCGGTTCTACACCACCGATTTTGAGGCGATGGCTAAAATGGACATCTCGGCCAATGAAGACGAGCTCAGAGCCATCCTGGAGGAGTTCCGCACCGATTACAATCGCCACCACTTCGTGCGGGATGCGGAGTTTGAACAGTCCTGGGCTCACATCGATGGCGATACGCGCCAGCTGTTCGTCGAATTCCTGGAACGCTCTTGCACGGCTGAGTTTTCTGGCTTCCTGCTCTACAAGGAACTGGGCCGGCGGCTGAAGGACAAAAGCCCCGTGCTGGCGGAGTGCTTTACGCTGATGTCGCGGGATGAGGCTCGCCACGCCGGCTTCCTGAACAAGGCGATGTCAGATTTCAACATGTGCCTGGATCTGGGATTTCTGACCAAAAATCACACCTACACCTTCTTTAAGCCGAAATTCATCTTCTACGCCACCTATCTCTCCGAAAAGATTGGCTACTGGCGCTACATCACCATCTACCGCCACCTGGAAGCCCATCCCGAACACCGGATCTATCCGATCTTCCGCTTCTTTGAGAACTGGTGCCAGGATGAAAACCGCCACGGGGATTTCTTCGACGCCATTATGAAGGCTCAGCCGCAGATGCTGAACGACTGGGCGGCCAAGCTGTGGAGCCGGTTCTTCCTGCTGTCGGTGTTTGCCACCATGTATCTCAACGACATCCAGCGCTCTGCCTTCTACGCCTCTCTCGGTCTGGACGCCCGCGACTATGACATTTATGTGATTAAGAAGACCAACGAGACCGCAGGGCGCGTGTTCCCGGTGATTCTGGACGTGGAAAACCCAGAATTCTACCGCCGGCTGGACATTTGCACCCAAAATAATGCTAAACTAGCAGACATTGCTAAATCGGACGCACCTAAATTGGTGAAGTTTTTCCAAAAACTACCCCTTTACGTCTCGAATGTGTGGCAGTTGGGCCGGCTGTACTTGATGAAGCCGGTAGACACTGCTCGGATGCAGGGGGCAGTTAGTTAGGTTTCCGGTTTCGCTCCTCTGTTAGTTCGGATTTCGGTTCTGCGTGCTGTGGAACCGCTTTTTTTTTGGCAGGGCGCGCTCGCCCAGAGGTGGGCGGATAATTATATCAAATCCGGGGTGCTGCATAATAAAAATATGATTAAAAATTTTTGCTAAATTCTCCAACCCCACCCCCAACCCCCTCCCTGCGTGCGGGGAGGGGGCTTAGGGAATAGCTTCATCCCACTAATGAGCAACGCCAAATCCGGCAGTATGGTTCTGTTCGCAGTCTGGACTTTAGTCCGAGCTCTCCGCTTCAGCGCCAAAACCGGCACTCTGCTGGGCGCAAGCTTGGCCCTCGCACCGGCACCGGGCTGGTGCGGGACTCCCCCAGAAGCGCTGGCTGCAGAGAAGCTGGCGCAAACCTCTGGTACTCCCGTCGGCGAGTTGGATTTACCGCCGGAAGTCATCGAAGGTTCGCCGGTGTTGCAGCGCTGGCAGCGCCAGGTGCAGAATGTTTTGCAAGATATTGAAAATGACCCCAGCTTCAAAACTCGCGTGCGGCTGGGCTTTTCGCAGTTTCCCTCGGCGGGGGGAAAGGCTGGGTGGAATGCCGGTGTGGAAGATGTGTTTGTCGGGCGCACCGGCTTGACGGTGAGTGGGGATTATCAAGCGTCTTTTAATGGGGAAACCCAGGCTTATGGCGCTCAGTTGCGCTATTATTTGCGCCCACTGGGGAGTTATATCAATATCGCGCCGGTGGTGGGCTACCGGCATCTGGAAACCGATTCCTACTCCAGGGGTGGCGTCAATGTTGGGGCGCGGCTGCTGCTGGCGCTGTCTCGCGGCGGCGCGGCGGATATTTCTTTAACTCAGAGTTGGGTTAAGCCGGGAACGGATGAGGAAGTGGGTTTGACGGCGATTTCGGTGGGCTATGCCGTGACTCGCCACCTGCGCCTTTCTGCGGATATTGAGAAGCAAAATGCCAGGGAAAGTAAGGACAGTCGCGTGGGAATTGTGCTGGAGTGGATGCCGTAGGGATTAGAATTAGGAACTATATTCAAGAGAAAGGCAACATGATATCTGGCAACCGAAACTCCTTTGCCGACTACAAGGCAGATGGACATAACTGGATAACTCTGGCCACAGGAGAATACTATCCTGACATTTTGCAAGAGGCTTGCCAACTGTACGCACCCGTTTTGGTGATGTTTGGCCAATTGCTCAGGACTTCAGAATCATCAGTGCGCCTTTTCATGCAAATTTCAGAAATCCCAAACGCCTGGATGCGCGTTCAGCTGTATCGGGTTTTTCGCAAGTACGTCAGTCCTGAACTGCCCGTTGAAATGCTGCGAAGGAAGAAAAAGGCGACAGATATATGTTCCCAATTCGGAGGACGTTTTAGGCCAGTTCAAGAAGTTCAAGCTGCGTTTATGACTCGTCCGATTCCCGACGAGGCTATGTCTGTCCTATTGTGGGAATATAGAAGTCGTGGTAAGAAAGGATACGACCTAACAGAACGGTTTTTTTCCTTATTCCGTTTACACTTTCCAGACTTGCCAATCAGAGAGCCAGAGCGAGCGGGTAAAGATATTCTCATGGGAGCGGTGTTTAAAGCCTATCCCAACCCCAAGCGTCCTGTTGACTTTGCGATCTATGATATTAATGGAAATGACGTGCTGGCCATAGGACTAGCTCGATATGACTCAGACCGAGGCGGCGCACAAGAAGACGACCGCACTGGTGGCTATCGCAGCTGTGCCGATGAAATACTCAGCTACTCCCAACAGCACAACTTAAGAACTAAAATTATCTTTCTCAACGATGGCCCCGGTCTTTTGCTTGGCTCAATGTGGGAGGACTACGCAAGTCTGGAAAGGAGTTGGCCCGGCAAGATTCTTGTGGTGACACTGAGGATGATACCTGAAAGGGTTACTCTTGAATGGCTCCGGTCTTGAAAATAAGGAGTGAGAATGGCTACTGGTATTCCCAAAAGGCAATGGAACGGGGACCTCACACCGGCTTCCCCAACCCCCACAAATAGTCTGGATGTGTGCCTTTCCTATCCAGGCAAACTGCCAGAAAGTGAGATTCTGGCAACAAACCCGGCTGAATGTGTTGTGTTGTGGCCGGTTGATGAAAAGCGAGAGGGCGAAGATGAAAATCGGCTTTACTATGGTGACAACTTACCGGTACTGGCATCATTGCTTAATGATTCTGCCCTCGAAGGGCAGGTAAGGCTGATTTACATCGACCCACCCTTTGCAACTAAGAGCATCTTTCAATCCCGCTCTCAGGCTGATGCTTATTGTGACTTGTTAGCCGGCGCACATTACATTGAATTTATCCGCCAAAGGTTGATCCTTCTGCGAGAGCTGTTAGCGGATGACGGGTCTATCTATGTCCATCTGGATGAAAACATGGCCTTTCATATTAAAGTCCTCATGGATGAGGTGTTCGGGAAAGGGAATTTTAGAAATTGGATTACGCGCAAGAAGTGCAACCCGAAAAACTACACGCGGAAGACCTACGGAAATGTCTCTGACTTCATTCTATTTTACACCAAATCAGGAAATTATGTCTGGAACCGGCCTGTGGAGCAGTGGACGGATGAGCGGGCTTTAAAAGAATATGAATACATTGAGAAAGAAACAGGGCGCAGATATAAGAAAGTTCCGCTTCACGCGCCTGGGGTGCGCAATGGGGAAACCGGCAAGCCTTGGCGAGGGATGAGTCCGCCACCGGGGAAACACTGGCAGTTCCCACCCAAGACACTGGACGAGATGGATGCGCGGGGGGAGATATACTGGTCTGCCAATGGCAACCCCCGCCGCAAGATATATTTGGATGAAAGTAGCGGCATTCCTGTACAAGATATTTGGCTTGAGTTTCGGGACGCCCACAATCAGAACATTAAAATTACTGGCTACCCAACGGAGAAAAACCCGGATTTGCTGGCTCGGATTATTCAGGCATCCTCAAATCCGGGGGATTTGGTTTTGGATTGTTTTTCTGGTTCGGGAACGACTCTGGCTGTGGCTTCGCAGTTGGGGCGCAGGTGGATAGGGATTGATAATAGTTCGGAGGCGATTGCTACGACTCTGCGGCGATTTGTTAAAGGGTGCGAGCGAATGGGGGATTTTGTCAGTCAGAAAACATCCCCGCAGAAGAATGAACCGGGGGAAGCACCCCAGCAGCTATCGCTGTTCAGTCTGGAAACGCCAAATTTCTCGTCAGCGCAGCCCAGTGAGGTAAGGCATGAAAAAGGGAATCCTGTCCAGAACTTTTCTGTTTGGACAACTGAGTCATCAGCTGGGGAATTAGAAGGTATCCTTTAGCCCAAAAGTTCGTAGTAGGGCTTTAGCCCAAAAGTTCGTAGTAGGGCTTTAGCCCAAAAGTTCGTAGTAGGGCTTTAGCCCAAAAGTTCGTAGTTGGGCTTTAGCCCAAAAGGTTCGTAGTTGGGCTTCAGCCCAAAAGTTCGTAGTTGGGCTT
>JALOOK010000324.1 GCA_025454445.1 Oscillatoria sp. Prado101
GAATCGTCTATTTTAATTTGGCCACCGGCAGGTCGCAGGGTGCTGGCATGGCAGCGCATTGCTAACTGCTTGTATGGAGCAAAATGCTACTGATATCTGCCCGCAAATATTTAGGATAAAAAGCAAAAAATGCATTCCAAATTAGCGGCATAATCTTAAGATTGATTGATTTTAAAGTATAGAGAGCGCCGCCGTCTCTATATTCGGTGGTATTTACACCGGCTACTCAGTCCCAGGCTATCGCCATGCAAGCATTGCAAGGCGTGCGAAATTATTGCGTGCTGGAGAGATCCTGAGACAAAACGGAACCCCAAGCTCTGCCTTTTCGTCTATTTACAAACCCTGAACGCACCGGCAAAGGCAAAGGACAGCACTATCCTCGCGCTCTCATTTGACACCCGTGCGAGATTCAGTCAAAATAGATACAGCCTTGAGAAGCCTTGAGAAGGAATAATTTTTTTGCAGGGGCATGAAAAAACTGGCGATGGGAGCGGTTTTGATAAATAGATAATTTTTTATAAGTTTAACCTCCGGCCATTAACAAGCTGTTCATTTTCCCACGCCTTGCCCAAAGAAGACATCAATAAGTGTGCGAATCAAATGTTAGCTCAACGAATCTTAATTTTTCTGGCCAGCTGCCTGCTAGTCGTCTTGGCGCAAATGACTAACTATCTCCCCCCTCTCCCCCCTTGGGAGAGTGGGGTTTCGGGAGTGAGGGCCAACTATCTCCCCCCTCTCCCCCCTTGGGAGAGTGGGGTTTCGGGGGTGAGGGCTTCGGCAGATGCCACCCCCGAAATGGTGGGCGACACCCTGCACCGAGGAATGCTCAATAAAGCTACGGGATACATCCAAGAATTAAAACGAAGAGAATTTTCGCAATATATTGGCGAAACCGTACCTCAGACGTCAATAACGCCGGAAAGCATCCAAAAAACCCTGAACGCTCTCGCCCGCCAAACCGGGAAAAAGCCGGCAGTTATCTATGCCTTCGCACTCCCCGACGCACTGGAGTTAGTGCTGTTCGCCCCAGAGAGCAAAGCCGAGAACCTGAGCGTGCCGGCGGCTGACAGAGCCACCTTGCTCGCCGCCGTTAAAGAGTTCAGAAGTCAAATCACAAACCCCCGCCTGCGAAACAGCAAAAGCTATTTAGCCCCCGCGAAGCAACTGTATGACTGGCTAGTTGCGCCACTGGAAGCCCAGCTGCAAGCGCAAGGCATTGACACGCTGCTGTTTGCGATGGATGTAGGTTTGCGAAGCCTGCCGGTGGCTGCCCTGCACGACGGCCAAAAGTTTCTGGTAGAAAAGTACGCTGTCGGGATGATTCCCTGCTTCAGCTTGACCGACACTGACTACGCTTCCCTCAAGAAAGCTCCAGTCTTGGCGATGGGGGCGTCGCAATTTTCCGAGCTTGCGCCCTTGCCGGCGGTGCCGGTGGAAATTCAGACGATTGCCGGCAAGTTGTGGCGGGGGAAAGCTTTTCTCAACAAAGACTTCACCCTGGACAATCTCAACGCCCAGCGCCAAAAAACACCGTATCCCATTGTGCACCTCGCCACCCACGCAGAATTCCTGCCCGGACAGCCGGCCAACTCCTACATTCAGCTGTGGGACACCAAGCTGCGCCTCGACCAGCTCAAACAGCTGCCCTTGAGTGACCCAAAAGTCGAATTGCTGGTGCTGAGCGCCTGTCGCACAGCACTGGGAGACCGGCAGGCGGAATTGGGCTTTGCCGGTTTGGCCATCTACAGCGGAGTCAAGTCGGCCCTAGCCAGTCTGTGGTACGTCAGCGATGAAGGCACCCTCGGGCTGATGACCGAGTTTTACCGGCAGCTCAAGAGTGCTAACATCAAAGCCGAAGCCCTCAGGCAGGCGCAGCTGGCAGCGCTGCGGGGGGAAGTGCGCCTAGAAAACGGCATGCTGACCGGCTCAAAGGGCGGTGTGCCCCTGCCCCCAGAACTGGCACGACTTGGCAACCGGACTCTCTCCCACCCCTACTACTGGGCCGGCTTCGTTATGATTGGCAGCCCTTGGTGAGTCTTGTAGGGGCGGCCCCCCGTGGCCGCCCCGCCAAGAGTGGCCGCCCCGCCAAGAGTGGCTCGTGGCGGAGCATCGCCACTGCCTCCTTTCTGTGACAAGCTTCTTAAAAGCGTAACAGCTTATTTCAGCCTGAAATCTTCAAGACTGCTCAGTGCTCGGCTAAAAGACCGAGCCAAATATCGGGTGAAGTTTAGCCTGTGTTAATCCCGCCATCTACGAACATCAGCCTCAGGGTTGCCGAGTTTTATTCAGCGCTGAATATATAGAAGGGGAATTGTGACTAAAATATAAAATTGAAAAGCCAAAATGGGTTCGCCCCTAACCCGCCAGTAAGTTGCGGAGGAAAATGGGACAATGGCTCTTAAAGACGAGTGGCAAGAGCAGCGCACTTTGCGCCGGCAAGAAAAACTCCAGCGCCAGCAACAAGTTCGCCACAGCTTAGCCGAAAAGCGAAAACAGCTGAGGGGCTTGTCCGCACTCGCCCCTGCGACGCTAAACATTGGCGAAGTCAGTCCAGTTGGGGAGGGTGTCCCCCCAGAGGGTGATTTCGCCGGTCGAGAGGCTGAAAACCGGCTCTCGCTGGCTCAGCAGTTTTACCCACAATTGAAAAAGCAGACGCAGGCATTTTTGTCAAGCACCGGCAGCGAGCGTCAAGCCAGAGCCCGACAGCTCGCCGCACGCCTGGATCAATATGTGAGCGAGCTGCAGCGGCAAACTCGGCAATTTTTAGCGCTGACGGCCACAGAAAGATCCCAGATGCGGGCATCGCTGGCCAAAGATTTGCGCGACTTTCACAAAACACTGACTGTTACCGTTGCCAGACTGCGCCAGTCGATTCAGTCCCAGCAGCGATTGAATCGGGAAAAGCTGGCAGAAGATTTGGCTACTTATATAGAGTCGCTGCGTTCGGACATGCGCAGCTTCATGCAACAGCTGAAACTGGCAAGAGCGGAACGGGCGCAAAAGCTACAGCAGTCCTTGCAGCAAAACCGAGCCAAACGCACCGCATCCATGCGGGCTTTATTCCAGAGCTTTGCCAGCTTTCGGGCGCAGTTGCGAGAGTATCGCACCAACCTGCGCCAGTCTGTGTGGGGGACGCCCGCAGCCGAGCCCATACCAGCCGCCGCCAGCGCCACAACCGCAATGGCGCAAACAGCAGCCGACGAGCCAGAAGCCGTGCCTGCGGCTTCGCTCACCGACGAGCAACAAGTGTACGATTACATCCAGCGGTCTGAGGTTGTTCGCTTGGCGGACATTGAGGCAGCTTTGGGCCTCAACCGCGTCCAGGCGGTGGACATTCTCAACTCCCTGATCACAAAAGGTTTGATTGTTCAGGACGACCGGTTTCAATCCCGTTTCCGGGATTCAGCTGACCAAAAATAGTCTTCTCCTGCCGCTTGCTGAAATCATTATCGCATTCATTTCTGCTTCTTCTCTCGTTCCCAGCCAGGCAGCTGGGAACGACCTCTGGAGGCTCTGCCTCCTTTCAAGGGAAAAGCAGCATTATTAGCCTAACAGCTTAGTATTTTTTCCGCCCGACGAAACCCTCTTGATGCCCGGGGTTTGAATCCAAAATCCAAAATCCAAAATCCAAAATTGGTCTTAAACCGATATGTCCACTGTGCTGCAAGTGCGTCGCAAAGGGTTTGTCAACACACCGGCAGTTGAGCGAATAGCGGTGAGATCCCTGCGCTACCTGCAATCTGGCTTTTCCGTCCACCTGCGCGGACCTGCCGGTACCGGCAAAACCACCCTGGCGCTGCACTTAGCAGACTTGCTGGGGCGTCCGGTGCTGCTGGTGTTTGGCGACGACGAACTGAAAACCTCCGACCTGATTGGCAAGGATGCCGGTTACAGCCGCAAAAAAGTCGTCGATAACTTCATTCACACCGTTGTCAAAATCGAGGACGAACTCAAACACAACTGGGTCGATTCCCGACTCACCCTCGCCGCCAAGGAAGGGTACACCCTAGTGTACGACGAGTTCAACCGCTCTCGTCCAGAAATGAACAACGTCCTGCTCTCGGCGCTGGAAGAAAAACTTCTCGTCCTCCCGACAAACGGGAACCGCTCGGAATACATTCGGGTTCACCCGGACTTCCGCGCTATTTTAACCTCAAATCCGGAAGAGTACAGCGGCGTGCACAGCGCTCAGGACGCTTTGATGGACAGGGTGGTTACCGTGAATATGCCGGAACCGGACGAAAAGACGCAAACCGAGATTTTAGTGCAAAAAACCGGCATCGACCGCAATAAAGCGCTGGCGATTGTGGGGCTGGTGAAAGCGTTTCGACTCAAAGCCAGCACCGAAAAATCTTCTGGCTTGCGGTCTTGTTTGACCCTGGCAAAAGTCTGCCACGATCACGGTATTTCCGTGACAGCAGACAGTGACGATTTCCGGGATATTTGTGCGGACGTGCTGCTGTCTCGCACTTCCTTGAGTGCCGGTGCTGCCCTAAAAATTATCTCGGAAGTTTTGCAGGAAAGTTTGTCCGGGCATTTGAGACAAAAAGCCGCAGCCGGTGGGAATGGACGAAAGCCACTGCAGGAAAGCGCCTCTGTTGCCGAACCGGCAATCGCCTCCAGCAACGGGGAAGAATCGCTCACTTCCCCGGCGGCGTTCATTTCTTGCCAGCGGGAAGTTTACGCCTATTTGCAGCAGTCTGGGGGAGCGAAGATTTCTGACATAGAGGGGGCATTGGGGATAAATCGGGTTCAGACTGCGGACGCCCTGCGAGCGCTGATTAAAAAGGGTGCGGTCATGCAGCGGGAAGACCGCAGTTTTGCGGTTAAGGAAGAGAATCAATTATGACCGGTTTATTTAACCCAAATTGCTACGAGCGCAGTGAGTCAGGCGAGATCCTCCCCCTAGCCCCCCTTCTAAAGGGGGGGACATTCTCAAAGTCAAAAGGATTTTACATGTGAGATTAGCGATGAAGAATCTAGAAACAAAAATCGATTCCCCAAAAATCGATTCCCCAAAAATCGATTCCCCCCAACCCCAGTTGGAGAGCGGCCAGCCCAACTCGAAGCCCAACTCGAAAATGTGCACCTGCCCCTACTGCGAGGGCACCGGCTTTCGACCGTTTCGGGATCATGTCCCCCCTCTCGACTTGCCCCGTCTGTCACGGGCGCGGGGCTCACCGGCTGTTTTTTCCCACCGTTCGCTGCGCCTACTGTCGCGCCACAGGGGTTTCCCCGATTGGTGCCAGAAATCCCTGTCTCGCCTGTGGCGGTAAGGGATTCCATTTCCAGTACCAGCGCAATCGCGCTCGACGAGTCCAATAGTCCCCCTGAACTGTGCCCCGCCTGCAAGGGCACCGGCACGAAGCGAACCAACGGGTTCTATTGCTATCCCTGTCGCGGCACAGGACTGAAGCGACTGTTTTAGATTTTGCAGATCGCGCTTGGGATCAACCCCACCCCCAACCTATGCCCCTTATCCCCAGAGGGGGCCCCACCTTCCCCGCTTTTCGGGGAGGGGGCGTGCGAGGGCTGCCAGAAACCGGGTTTCTCAGAGAAACCCGGTTTCTCACTGCTGTGCGGACTTTTGACCTGACGCCAATACAGACTTAATATTCTAACACAAAAGATTGCAAATTTGCTGATTGGGGAGAGGGAGCGGGCACCGGCACGTTTGGGGAAGCAGGTGGGTTTTCCTGCAGCTGCTGGATG
>JALOOK010000325.1 GCA_025454445.1 Oscillatoria sp. Prado101
GGCAAAATTTGCCCAACCGGCATCCAACCCGGGATTTTGGATCTATGCCTTCTCCCAGAATTAGGCAAAATTTGCCCAACCGGCACCCAACCGGCACCCCAACCGGCACCCCAACCGGCACCGCTGCGCCATCTCCTAAATTTCCAATTATCCGAAAAGCAAAATTAGTCCAACCGGCACCCCAACCGGCACCCCAACCGGCACCCCAACCAGCACCCCTGCGCCATCTCCTAAATTTCCAATTATCCGAAAAGACAGCTAAAGCAAAACACGGGTTTTGACCGGTTTTATGTATATGGGTTCTACCGGAAGTATCAAAATTTGGTCTATTCCACCCGCACTCTCATCCCTATCCCTAAACCCTAACCCCTAACCCAGGCGGGTTGATATGGGCCCCCAGGATTATAACATATAATTTGCATATAAAACAAAGCATGTTTTTTGCCGTATAAAGCTGTTATTGCTCACTTTTTTTGATAATCTAATGTCCAGTTATAGAGCAAATTAACAGTGCGCTAACTTAACATTTTTATTGTCATCAAAGGCTGAGACAGGATTGACAGAGGAAGTAATTAGCAATTAGTTTGCAATTGCCAATTACCTGTGATAAATTAAGGAACTGGCAATTTAAGAATCTGGCCTGTGACTGCCATACTTTCTTCGTAGAGCATATCCCGACCCCAGCGCTGGAGCTGCTGAGCGAGCAAAGCCTCAGCTTTCAGGTCAGACAGAGGAGCGACTTGCTGAATGCGGTAGGCTTGGGCACCGCCGTGAGCCTCCATGCGCATGCAGCCGGTGGTTTCAGAACACAGCACCGTATTGCAGTCAGCCTCGGGATTAGTAGAGCTCAGGCGCAGAGCCACCAAGTCGCCGGGAATATCGCCCCAGTCGGCGGTGGGAATCCCAGCCAATTCAGCGTCCACAGGTCGCTGGTCTTCCGTAACGAATTTAATCCGCTCAATCTGGTAATCTCCGCCTTCGTTTTGGTAGGAGACAGGTTGCCAGTGGAGCCGGCTAGCCAGCCAGCCCAAAAACATGAGCGCTTGAGCGGGATTGCCCTGCTCGTAATCGATCGTTACGCGGTCAACGTCCTTGAGGGCGGCGCGGCGTTGCGGCGGATCGAAAGCTTCAGCCGTCAGCTCTTGCCAAGCAGCCAGCCTGCGCCAATTGAGATCAGCAACGGGAATCCCGGCATCAATAAAGTTTGAAAGCTTGAGCAGGTCTTCTTGGGGACTGTTAAAAGTGCTGGAGTCAACGATAACAGAATTGCACTGCTCTGACAGCCGCTTGAAAAGGCCCTGATTGATATCGGGAGTGGCTTTCCACCAGAGGAACTTGGGAAGCTCCCCAATCAGAAGGGCCGAGATCATGCCACCAGCACGTTCCAAGGCTTCCGCGGTGCCGGTGAGGGTGATGTACTCGCAGCAGACGAGAGTGCTGTCGCTGTGTTTTTGCACCGGGCAATAGGCAGAGACTTGAGCGCTGACACCGGCATCAACGCCTGTCACAGGGAAGAGGGTGATGATCCGGCAGGGGTTGCGAGCTGCTATCTCGTCGGCGATCGAGCCTCTGGCATCAAGAGCATACTGGATGCGGGTATTGCTATTTTCCGAAGTTTTCTCGCCCCGCTCGGCCCGCAGTTTGGCATACGCTTCTCGCAAGCTGTCTAGGGTTTGGGGATTCGGCTTGCCGGTCACAGGCAGACCGTATGCTTTCTGGGCCTCCATGAGGGCCGCCTCCATGCGCGGACCAGCGATGCCGTCAATGGGGCCGGTGTAAAAGCCCAGAGCTGCGAGCAGCAATTGGGTTTCTTCCGGTTCGTAGATCAGCAAGCTAAAGGTAGCTGCCCGGGTGGCTGCCGGTACGCTCCCCTGATCGCCAAGGGCGTTGAAAGCTTGCCAGATTTTACTCAGTTCCGCCTCAAGTTCAGTAAAGTCAACATCCTTAGGCGGCTGTAGGGAAACGACAGGAGCAGTTTGTGAGGTCATCTGATTTCTCCGGTATTGGTTGCGAGCGGGGGGCGGGGGAATTGGGCATCATCGAATTGGGCATCATCGAATTGGGCATGGGGCATAATCGAATTGGGGATTATCGAATTGGGAATTGGTTACAGGGCAAGAGGTTACAGGGCATGCTTGTTTGAGAGGCTTTTCCCCATACCCCATCGCCCGCTGCCAAGAAAGCCCGCTGCCAAGAAAGCCCGCTGCCCAAGAAAGCCCGCTGCCCAAGAAAGCCCGCTGCCCGTCTACAGTCTGCGCCATCGGCGGCGATCACGGTTAATCAGGTCTTCGGCCTGAGTTGGTTCCCAGGTGCCCGCTTCGTACTGGGGAATAGACGCCGGATCGGTGGGAGCTTCCCAGGCGGCCAGGGCCGGCATGACCACGCGCCATGCTTCTTCGACTTCATCGGCGCGGGTGAACAGAGTCTGGTCGCCCAGCATGCAGTCTAAGAGCAGGCGTTCGTAGGCGTCTCCTGTGGTTTTGCCAAAAGTTGAGCCGTAGCTGAAGTCCATCTCCACCGGGCGGGTGCGCAAGTCAGACCCGGGCATTTTCACTTCAAAGCGCATGGAAATGCCCTCATTGGGCTGGATGCGCAGGGCGAGTACGTTGGGGCTGGCCTGTTGGGCGGCGGACTGGAAGATTAGCAAGGGCACTTCGCGGAACTGGATGGCAATTTCTGTGACTTTTTTGGGCAGGCGCTTGCCGGTGCGCATGTAGAAGGGCACGCCTTTCCAGCGCCAGTTATCGATACCCAGCTTCATGGCCACATAAGTGGGGGTGATGGAATTGGGGTCAACTCCGGGCTCCTGTCGGTATCCGGGCACTGGCTGGCCTTTCATCCACCCGGGGCCGTACTGCCCCCGGACTGCGGAATACTCTAGGTTGCGGATATCGGTGAGGTGAGTCGCCTGTAGGACTTTGACTTTTTCGGTGCGGATGCTGTCAGCGTTGAGGGAGTTGGGCGGCTCCATTGCCGTCAGGCAGAACAGCTGCATCAGGTGGTTCTGCACCATGTCGCGCAGAGCGCCAGAGCTTTCGTAGTAGCCGGCCCGGTCTTCTACGCCCACGGTTTCGGCCACGGTTATCTGGACGTGATCGACAAACTGGCGATTCCACAGGGGTTCAAAGATGGCGTTGGCAAAGCGGAAGACCAGGAGGTTCTGAACGGTTTCTTTGCCAAGGTAGTGGTCGATGCGGTAAATCTGCTGTTCTTTGCAGACTTGCTGCACGGCACGGTTGAGCTGCTGGGCGGAACTCGAATCCCGGCCAAAGGGTTTTTCAATCACCAGGCGGGTTTTGACCGGATCTGCCAGCATCCCCGCCGCACCCAGCTGGCGGATGGCTTCTGGGAAGAATTTGGGGGAAACTGAGAGGTAGAAGACGCGGTTGCCTCGCGTGCCCCGCTGAGTGTCCAGCTCACTCAAGAAAGCTTTCAGGTTTTGGTAGTCAGCAGGAGCGTCGATGTCAGCGGAGAAATAGAACAGACCTCGGGCGAAGTCCTGCCACACTTCTTCAATGCCAATGCCGGTGGAAAACTGCTCGATGCCTTCGCGCATCTGCTCCCGGAAATAGTCGTGGCTCCACGGGCGTCGCGCTACGCCCACTATGGTGATTTCTAGCGGCAGGCGGCGTTCTTGTTTTAGCTGATAGATTGCCGGCACCAATTTGCGCTGAGTCAGGTCGCCCGACGCCCCGAAGATTACCAGAATTAGGGGCTCGGGGGTGCGTTCCTGGCGCAACCCAACGCGCAGGGGGTTTTCCAGCAGTGTGACCATCTACTTTTTGGCTCCTTCAATTGCTTCTAATCTGCATAATAGATAATTTACTTGTGCTGTTAGCGCGTTAATTTTGTCTTCATATTCACTCCTGATTTCTTCCCTGATTTGCGCCCGCTCCAGAGTCAGCCGGTACTGCCAATCTTTCTCCCATCGCCGCAGTTCTGCTCTCAGCTCCTGGTTTTCCCCTCTCAGCCGATCGAGTTCAGCAGCCACCTCTGCAGCGCGGCGCTGCCTTTCCAGATTTTGCTGCCTGATGCGCTCCTTGAGCCGCTGATTCTCCTGGCGCAACCGCTCGACTTCTGAGGCAGGCTCCTGAGGAGGCTGCTTCACCCCGCTGTTATTGTGTTCGTCAACCAGGCGCTGAACTGCAGCGCCGGTGGGAATGCCGTGGGGTGCGAGCGCTACTGCCTTCTGCCAGATTTCGACTTGAGCGGCGGACGGCAGTCCCGTTAGGGGGCGGACTTGACACTCATTGGTTGGAATTTGTGTACAATTTGCACACAAATTTTCCACAACCTGCGCGGCGTCAATAAACTGATACGCTCTTCGTCTCGCTATGCCCCACTTGTTCCGGCAGTAAGCCTCAAAGGTTTTGTGGCTTTCCCGGTAAAGTCTCTTGTCACAAATCTCATCGAGAGCCTTGCCGACCTGGCCAAAGATATGAAATCCTTGAGCTATGAGA
Source organism: Oscillatoria sp. Prado101 (assembly GCA_025454445.1). Taxonomy (GTDB): domain Bacteria; phylum Cyanobacteriota; class Cyanobacteriia; order Cyanobacteriales; family Oscillatoriaceae; genus Oscillatoria. Next base: position 4,461 of record JALOOK010000325.1, read on the forward strand.
GATTCTAGCTGTTCAAGCCTAGCTCGCTCACCGGCATTGAGCAGGTCTGTTCTCAGTGGGCCACTAGGCGTCGGATTTGCAGTTTCCATAACATTTCTTCAAAAGTTGAGGACTGGTACCAAATATTGACTTGAACTGCTGAAGGCAGTCTCGTCAGGGTAACTTGACACTTTTCGCTTAAGTTTGTGTACAAATTGTACACAAATTTTCTCCAGCCTGCGCGGCGTCAGTAAACCGACCGGCTCTCCATCAGGGACAGGCCCACTTGTCCTGGCAGCAAGCCTTTCTCCACAAATTGCGGACTGGTGCCAGATTTCCACTTGCACTGCTCAAGGCAGTCCCGTCTGGGTGCGGTGTTGACACTTTCTGTCTGGATTTTGTGTACAAATTGTACACAAATTTTCCCCAACCTGCGCGGCGTCAGTAAACCGACAGCCTTTCGATCTTGTTATGGACAGGCGAGACGCCTGTCCTACATCGGGACAGGCGAGACGCCTGTCCTACATCGGGACAGGCGAGACGTTTGTCCTACGTTGGGACAGGCCGAACGCAGCCCAAGTTCGCGGCGTTACACCGGCTGTAGCTGCTTGACTTTCCCTTCCAGGGATTTGATCAGCGAGTCGAACGGCTGGATGAATTTCACAATCCCGTCTTCCAGCAGTTCTGCCATCACTTCATCGAGATTGATGTGGTTGAGCAGGTTTTCGATGACCGAGCTGCCCGGGTAATGGGGCTTATCGAGGGATGCCTGGTGGTCCAAATTCACTGCGGTTCACGCGGCTTTGGCCACCAAATCTGCACAGATTATGTGGAAGAGTTCCAGGCGGCGGTGAAGCGGTATGGGATAAAGCTGCCCGATCGCGAGCTTGTCTGTGCTCCGCTGGATTCGCCCGAAGGAAAGAATTACCTGGCTGCAATGCGTTGTGCTGCAAATTATGCATTTGCGAACCGGCAGGTATTGGCGCACAATGCACGCAAGGCTTTTGAGCAGGTACTGGCGGGGAAGACAGCAAACTGGCAATTATTCCAGGTCTATGATATCGCCCATAATATGGGAAAAATTGAAACTCACCAGATCGAGGGTAAGGCTTTGAAGGTCTGTGTGCACCGCAAAGGCGCCACGCGTGCTTTTGGCCCGGGCGCGCCTGAGCTGCCCGATGAATACCAGGCAATCGGCCAACCAGTGCTGGTGCCTGGCAGTATGGGGACTGCTTCGTGGGTGCTTGTCGGTACACAGGCG